>CAMOHW010000108.1 GCA_946615525.1 uncultured Clostridia bacterium
CCTGACGCGAGGCAGCCGTTCGAGATCCACGCATCAAAGGTCGAAGTGCTAGCAGAGTCGGCAACGACGTATCCGCTTCAGAACAAGCGCCACTCGATGGAGTTCCTTCGCGAGATCGCGCACTTAAGACCAAGGAGCAATACCTTCGCTGCTGTCTTCAGAGTCCGTTCGATGATCGCCTACGCGATACATAAATTCTTCCAGGAACAGGGTTTTGTTTATGTACACACACCGATCATCACGGAGAGCGACGCCGAGGGAGCGGGAGAGATGTTCCGCGTGACAGCGCTCGACCTTGAGGATCCGCCGAGGACTCCGGACGGAAAGATCGACTGGTCGCAGGACTTTTTCGGCAAGAGTACCAACCTGACCGTTTCCGGTCAGTTGGAGGGTGAAACCTATGCCATGGCGTTTGGCAACATTTATACCTTCGGCCCCACCTTCCGTGCGGAGAACTCCAATACCGCACGCCATGCCGCCGAGTTCTGGATGATCGAGCCGGAAATTGCTTTTGCCGATCTGACCGACGATATGCAACTCGCCTGGGACATGATCCAGTATATCATCAAACACATTCTCAAAAACTGCCGTCAGGAAGTGGAGTTTTTCAACCAGTTTGTGGATAAGACCCTTTTGGAACGTCTGACCAAACTTACCGAGAGCGAATATCAAAAGGTTACCTATACCGAGGCGATCGACCTCTTAAAAAAGAGCGGTGCTG
Organism: uncultured Clostridia bacterium; assembly: GCA_946615525.1. Classification (GTDB taxonomy): domain Bacteria; phylum Bacillota; class Clostridia; order Oscillospirales; family CAG-272; genus UMGS1865. Next base: position 722 of record CAMOHW010000108.1, read on the forward strand.
AGTTCAAATATCCGGTGGAATGGGGTTGCGACCTGCAAACCGAGCATGAGCGCTACCTCACCGAAAAAATCTACGGCAAGCCGGTCTTTTTGGTGGACTACCCCAAGGAGATCAAGGCGTTCTATATGCGCCTGAATGATGACGGCAAGACCGTTGCCGCTATGGATCTGCTGGTGCCCGGCGTGGGCGAGATCATTGGCGGCAGCCAGCGTGAGGAACGCATGGATGTTCTGACCGCCCGCATGAAGGAATGCGGACTCAAAGAAGAAGATTACTGGTGGTATCTCAACCTGCGGCGCTACGGCGGCACCAAGCACGCCGGCTTCGGGCTCGGGTTTGAGCGCATCATCATGTATGTGACCGGAGTTTCCAACATCCGGGATGTCATCCCTTATCCCCGCACCGTTGGAAATGCGGAGTTTTAAGAAAGAAAAAGGATTTTGAAATGAAAACAAACATTGTCATCGTCGGCGCAGGACCTGCCGGTATTTTCACGGCTTTGGAAATGCTCCGCAAGGGCAGCAAACAAAAAATCGTCATTGTGGAAAAAGGTCAACCCGTGGAAAAGCGGAGCTGCCCAAAGGCAAAAACCGGGCATTGCATGAACTGTAAGCCGTTTTGCCATATCACCACCGGCTTTTCGGGTGCGGGCGCATTTTCGGACGGCAAACTCTCGCTCTCCTGTGAGGTCGGGGGCGACCTGCCGCAACTGCTGGGCACCGATCTTGTCCAAAGTGTGACCGATTATACCGACAGCATTTATCTGGAATTCGGAGCCGACACCCATGTAGAGGGCAAGGAGAACACCGAGGAGGTCAAGGAGATCCGTAAGCGCGCCATTATGGCGGGGCTGAAACTGGTGGATTGCCCCATCCGTCATATCGGAACCGAGCGAGCCCACAAACTTTACGGTGATATTGAAAAATACCTGATCGATAACGGTGTTGAACTCTATTTCGGTTACGAGTGCAATAATCTGATCCTGGAAGGTGACGAATGCCGCGGCGTGATCGTTACCCACGCAGGGAAGACTGAGGAGATTTATGCCGCGCATACGGTGATTGCCACCGGGCGCCGCGGCGCCGATTGGCTGGAAAAACTGTGCGCCGAGCATAACATTGCCCACCTGCCCGGCACCGTCGATATCGGCGTGCGCGTCGAGGTTCGCAACGAGATTATGGAAAAGGTCAACAAGGTGCTGTATGAGTCCAAACTCATCGGTTATCCCGCGCCCTTTAAGAACAAGGTGCGCACCTTCTGCCAGAACCCCGGCGGCTTTGTCAGCCAGGAGAACTACGATAATGACCTCGCCGTGGTCAACGGACATTCCTTCAAGGATACCAAGTCGGATAATACCAACCTGGCCATCCTCTGCTCGCATAACTTCTCGGTGCCGTTCAATCAGCCCATCGAATACGCGCAAAAGGTCGGGGAATTGACCAATATGCTGGGCGCGGGACACATTCTGGTCCAACGCTTTGGCGATATTCTGGCGGGCAAACGCACCTGGGAAAAGGAGTTGGCGCAGTCCAACGTCCGCCCGACTTTGCCGGACGCCGTTGCCGGCGACATCACCGCCGCAATGCCTTACCGCGCCATGACCAACATCATCAATTTCATTCAGGCAATGGATCAGGTCGTGCCCGGTTTTGCCTCGCAGGAAACGCTGCTCTATTCGCCCGAACTCAAGTTTTACAGCAACCGCGTCAAAATGGACGAGAACCTGAACACCAACGTCAAGGGACTGCATTGCCTGGGCGATTCCAGCGGCTGGACCCGCGGCCTGATGATGGCATCCGTCATGGGCGTTATTATGGGAAGACACCTGGCTGAGAAAAAATAATCACCATTTCGGCGCGGCGTTTGCCGCGCCTTTTTTATATTTTCTTCTTGACTTTTCCTTCCTTCTATTGTATAATTATATTCGTATATTCTATATAGAGGGGGTGATGGCGTGCGCTTGGATCGAATGCTCTCGGAGTGTGGCGTTGCCACGCGGAGCGAGGTCGCCCGCGCCTGTCGCAAAGGGTTGGTTTTGGTCAATGGGATCCCTGCTACCCGCCCCGATTTGCAGGTGGACGAAACCACTGCCGCCGTGACCTATTGCGGCGCGCCGGTGCGCTATCGCAAATTCGTCTATCTCCTGCTCAACAAGCCGTCCGGCTACATCAGCGCCACCGAGGACGGGAGCGACCCTGTGGTCACCGACCTCTTGCCCGCCGAATACCGCCGCATGGGCGTTTTCCCTTGCGGAAGGTTGGATAAATACACCGTCGGACTGATGCTTTTGACCAATGACGGTGACCTTTCCCACCGTCTTCTCGCCCCCAAAAACCATGTTGCAAAATCCTACCGCTTTTCCTGCGAAAAACCGCTTTCCGAAGCCGAAAAATCGGCTCTGGAAGCCGGCGTTGACATTGGCGATTACCGCACCAAACCCTGTAAGATCGAAATGACCGCTCCCTGCGAAGGAGAAATCACCATTACCGAAGGGAAATACCACCAAATCAAGCGGATGTTTGAGGCGGCGGACAACAAAATCACCTTTTTGGAGCGTATCTCGTTTGGCGGCATTGTCCTGCCCCCCGATTTGGAGCGCGGGCATTGGCGCGAACTGACCGAAGACGAACTGGATCTGTTAAAAAAATCATTGAAAGATAAAGGAAATCAAACATGAACATTCTCCAAACCATTGCAACCGAATTTCATCTGACGCTTGACCAGGTAGAAAAGACTGTCGCCTTGATCGACGAGGGCAACACCATCCCCTTTATCGCCCGTTACCGCAAAGAGGTGACCGGTTCGCTCGATGATGCCGTCCTGCGCGACCTGAATGACCGTTTGACCTTTTTGCGCAACCTTGAAAAGCGCAAACAGGAGGTCTTTGACCTGATTTCGGCGCAGGAAAAAATGACGCCCGAGATCGAGGCCGCCATTGCCGCCGCAAAGACCATTACCGAGGTAGAGGATATTTACCGTCCCTATCGTCCGCACCGCAAAACGCGCGCTTCGGTGGCAAGAGAAAAGGGCTTGGAACCCCTTGCCGAATTGATCTTCGCACAGGAAAAAACCTACACCCCCTCGATTGAAGAGCTGGCGGAGGGCTTTATTAACGAGGAAAAGGGAGTCCTCTCGGTCGAGGAAGCCCTGCAAGGCGCACGCGACATTATTGCCGAGGATATTTCGGACAACGCCGAATACCGCAAGGAACTCCGCGCGCTGACCTTTGACCTGGGCACTTTGAACTCCAAAGCCGCCAAAGAGGAGGATTCGGTCTATGCGCAGTATTACGACTACTCCGAAGCACTCAAAAAGGTGGCTCCCCACCGCGTTCTTGCCATCAACCGCGGCGAGAAAGAGGAGTTTTTGAAAGCCGCCATCGTTGTGGACGAGGACGCCGTTTTGCAGGGGCTTCGTTCCAAGATTTTAGCAACCAACGGCAGTCCGGCAACCGAACATGTCGCCGCCGCCCTGACCGACAGTTACGAGCGCCTGATCGCTCCTTCCATCGAGCGCGAAATTCGC
>CAMOHW010000109.1 GCA_946615525.1 uncultured Clostridia bacterium
ACAAGCGGCCCGGCGGCTCCGGCGATAAGGATGACCGCATTCCCAGCGGACCGAAGGATACCTTTAAGGCAAAAGAGATCATCCGCGGTGCTTCTTCCGCCGTCAACCCGGACGGCACCCGCAAGGGTCCGCGCGTGGTGGATACCCGCGGCTCCGAGGATGTCAACCTTTCCAAATACGATGAACGCCTGGATTCCTTTGTTTCCGAGCGCGAGCAAAATCTGCGCGGCGGCAACCAACGCCTGAAAAAGCAGAACAACCAGCAGGGTGGCCAGCCCTTTGTAAAAGGCAAGCCGGTACACGGCAAAAAAGGCAAGCCGAGCGCGCCCAGCGCACCCACCACCGTCCGTCCTACGGCGATCGAACTGCCGGATGAAATTATGGTCGGTCAGCTTGCTTCGCGCCTGATGGTCACCGCCGGCGAGGTTGTGAAGAAACTGATGATGATGGGCATGATGGTCACCGTCAACCAGGTCATTGAATACGATTACGCCGCCCTTGTTTCCGAGGAGTTTGGCGTTACCGCTTCGCACGAAGTGGTGGTCAGCATTGAGGAAAAACTCTTTGACGACACCACCGACGCCGAGGAAGACCTTGTCACGCGCGCGCCTGTCGTTTGCGTCATGGGTCACGTTGACCACGGCAAGACCTCCATTCTGGACGCCATTCGCCATACGCAGGTCACCGCAGGCGAGGCGGGCGGCATTACCCAGCACATCGGCGCTTACCGCGTCAAGGTCAAGGGAAGGGAGATCACCTTCCTGGATACCCCCGGACACGAGGCGTTTACCGCCATGCGCGCACGCGGCGCCATGGCAACCGATATTGCCATTTTGGTGGTTGCGGCGGACGACGGCGTCATGCCCCAGACCGTTGAGGCAATCAACCATGCAAAAGCCGCCGGCATCGACATTATCGTTGCCATTAACAAAATGGATAAACCCGGCGCAAATCCCGATCAAATCAAACAGGAACTTACCAAATACGACCTGGTGCCCGAGGAATGGGGCGGCGACGTGATCTGCGTGCCGGTCTCCGCGCTGACGGGCAAGGGCATTGACGACCTTTTGGAAAGCGTTTTGCTGGTGGCGGACGTCAAGGAACTCAAAGCCAACCCCAACCGCCGTGCCAAAGGTATTGTCATTGAGGCAAAACTGGACCGCGGCCGCGGACCGGTTGCAACCGTGCTGGTGCAAAACGGAACGCTCCGCTCCGGCGACATCATCATTGCCGGCTCGGCTGTCGGGCGCGTGCGCTCCATGACCGACCACAACGGCAAAACGCTCAAAGAGGCGGCTCCCTCGGTTCCGGTGGAAATCACCGGTCTTGCCGAAGTGCCTTCCTCCGGCGATGAGTTCCAGGCGGTCGAGGACGAAAGAATGGCAAGAACGCTTGCCGACCAGCGCCGCGATAAGGTCAAAGAAGATTCCTTCAAAGCCAACGCGCGCGCCAACCTGAACGACCTCTTCGACCAGATCTCCGAGGGCGTTAAGAACCTGAACATCATTGTCAAAGCCGACGTGGGCGGCTCGGTAGAAGCCGTCAAACAATCGCTTGAAAAACTTTCCAACGAGGAAGTTAAGGTCCGCGTCATTCACGCGGCGGCAGGCGGCATTACCGAGGGTGACGTCACCTTTGCGGCGGCTTCCAACGCCATCATCGTGGGCTTCAACGTCCGCCCTGATAAATCGGCTCTGGATAGCGCCGAGCGCCAGAACGTGGAAATTCGCACCTACCGCGTCATTTACGAGTGCATTGAGGAAATTGAGGCGGCTATGAAGGGTATGCTGGCGCCCAAATTCCGCGAGAACCTCTTGGGCCACGCCGAAGTGCGCCAGACCATTCATGTCCCCAGTGTCGGCACCATTGCCGGCTCCTACGTGCAGGATGGCAAAATCACCCGCCAATCGCAGATCCGCGTGGTGCGGGACGGCGTTGTCATCTTTGAGGATAAGATCTCCTCGCTGCGCCGCTTCAAGGACGATGTGAAAGAAGTTGCCGCCGGATACGAGTGCGGTATCGGTCTGGAAAAGTTCAACGACATCAAAGTCGGCGACATTCTGGAAGCATTCATCATGGAGGAAGTCAAGCAGTAATTGCGCGCTTCCTGCATAGCAGGTGCTAAAAAACTGCGACCTGCCCAATCAAATCCCGACAGTTTTGAAAACCGATTCGTCTGATAAAGTTTTTTTGGCGCACTTTTTTAAGAAAAAGTGCGCGGGGTACGGGGCAAAGCCCTGTCACGCCCTTGACCGGAAAGAAAGGAGGGAAAACCGCCATGAAACATGAAAAATCCTGCGGCGCGCTGGTTTTGCGGCGCGACAAAGACGGCAAGGATTATATTTTAATGATCCGGCATCGCCACGGCGGTCACCGCTCTTTTCCAAAGGGGCACATGGAGCCGGGAGAAACCGAGATCATGACCGCCATTCGCGAGGTCTTTGAGGAGACCGCCGTGCAGGTGCGCATTCATTCCGGCTTCCGTGAAACGGTGCATTATTCGCCTATGCCGGGCGTGGAGAAAGAGGTGGTTTACTTCCTCACACGCACCGAGCAGGCCGAAATTATCCCCCGGGCAGGCGAGATCGCCGAGGTCGAGTGGGTCCCGCTGGAAAAAGCCGAGTCCTACCTGACGCACGAGAACGATAAAACCGTCCTGCGCGCCGCCATTGCCCACCGCCAAAGCGCGCATGTCTGACCAAAGATCCGCACACATTTTCTCCTGACCGCATACACTGAAAGCAAAACCCGCCGGAAGGAGAATCTGCCATGAAAGTGATCGTTTGGAAATCCCCGCGACTGTTGCGCCCCATACTGAAAAAACTGTTTGGCAACCGCCATCCGCGTAAAAAAAGAAAGTGAGCCGCCTCACTTCCGTATTCTATCAAAGAAAGGATGAAAAAACATGAAATACAAAATTCGTTTGGATACATTGACCGATGTCAACAACTTTGTCAAAATTGCCGCCGCCTATCCCGGAAAGATCACTCTGACCGACGGCGATGACTTCACCGTAAACGGCAAATCGCTCCTGGGCGCCATGTACACCATGGAGTGGGATAGCATCTACTGCTATTCGGACAAAGAGATCTACCACCTCATCAAGGATTTTGTAGAGGAAGAGTAAGCCGACACACAAAAAATGCCGAACCGCAAAAACGGTTCGGCGTTTTTTATTTTTTGTTTTTCAAAACCTTGTCAGGAAATACGGACGCAGTAATCAAATCTGCGGGATCAACGTCCAAAGCGTCGGCGATATTGAAAAAGACGACAAGCGAAAATGGACGGGCAATGCCCGGCGCTTCAATGGCGCTGATGTGCGAACGACTGACCTCCGCTTTTTCGGCAAGCTGCTCCTGCGACATTCCGCGCATTTTCCGTAGCGTTGCAATCGCAATTCCCAGCTGAATAAACCGATCTCTGTTTCTAAAATCTGTTTTCTTACTCATGTTTTCACCCGCCTCTCTTTCTTCATTATAGATTTTTCGGCGGTCTTTTTGTGCTCGTGTAAAATAGCTATTGACTTTTTTATAGAGCAATTGTATAATTATAGTGTGTTTATGCCTAACAAATTATACAAAAAACAAGTTTGGTGAAAAAATGTTAGAAACATATACAGTCAGTTTTTTCGGGCATAGAAGGATCGAGAACAGATTTTTGCTTGAAGAGCGCTTGACCCGGACGATTTGTGATTTGCTTGATACAAAAGAATATGTGGAGTTTTTGGTGGGAAGAAACGGCGAATTTGACCAGTTGGTTTCTTCTTCCGTTCGTTCCGTCAAACGCGGCGGGCGTAGCGAAAACTGTTGCCATACGCTTGTTTTGCCGTATGAAACTGCCGAATTTCGGAACAACAAGGCGTCGTTTTATAACTATTATGATGAGATAGAACTGTTTTCGGGATTTGGCAAAACGCATTTCAAAGCCGCCATTCAAAAGCGCAACCGCGAAATGGTTGACCGGAGCCATTTGATCGTCTTTTATTTGGAACATGAATACGGCGGGGCATATCAAACCTATGAATACGCAGTCAAAAGGGAAAAACAACTGATCCGGCTGGATGGCTTTTTTGAGCAATCGGAGTTTTCCCCGCCGCGCCGGCGGTGACATTTTTTGTCACAGCGCAAGAAAAAGAGCGAAGAAATCTCTTCGCTCTTTTTCTTTCTAAACCGCCGTCCGGCGGTTGGCGCGGCGGGGAGAAATATGTTGCCCGAAGCAGAAAAGAAACGATTTCAAACG
>CAMOHW010000110.1 GCA_946615525.1 uncultured Clostridia bacterium
TCGGTTTTTCCAACAGCAAGTTTGACACATTCATAGGCACCGTTGTAGAATCCTTTTTCTTTCAGCGCGTCGATCTGATCGCAGAAGTGAGCAATGATCTCGCGGTCGGAAAGGAGTCGCTCCAACATTGCGGTAATGGATTTTACATCCGTGCATTCAGGCGTTGCGTCACCCATTTGACTGCCCCAAACTGCTCCCCACGCCTCGTGTCCGCCGATATGCGGCAAGAAGAGCTTGGGAACAGGATAGTAAGCCAGTTCGCTCGGCTTGGTAAGAAGAATATCGCAAACCGGCATGACCATATTGGTTGCATAAACTGCCGAAAAGATATCCTTATTATAGATGCAGACAATTCCGGAAGCGTCCCCTTCCCGAATGGAAGAAACATAAGTCTTCAAACTATCCATCGAGTTGTAGAAAGTAGAAACCGGATGTTTGCGCAATTGAACCAAGGTTTTTTCATAAACCGATTGATGATCGCCGAAGTTGATAATGATGGCAACTTCTTTGCGCTCTACATAGGGCAACAGATAGTTGATGATCGCCATCATCTGCTTGTATCCTGCGCCGGCACCGCCAACAGTAAGCAGAACACGCATCGGTCGTTTCTCGCGCATCCGGCGGCGACGCTGATCGTTATCTTCCTTCAAATTGACCAGCAGTTCATGGTCAACATAACAACCAACCATTTTCAGGTCTGTTTCGGGCATTCCATGCAAGGGCTTATTGGCAAAGCCATTCAGCATTTTATAGCCAAGATATGCAAACGGCGTTTGTACCGCGTGAATTGCCCCTTCGGAAAGATGAAGCCCCATAGGCCAGTTATCCGGAATGGCATTGACTACATGAGTCATGCCGGCATGGACCGCTCCTTGAGAAGGCCAAACATGAGTTGCAATAAAAGGAATATCCTCGGGAATATGGTTGAAAAGCGGAACCAAAAGTTCGCTGTTCTTTTGGTCTTTTGCGTTGTAGGTCAGCTTTTTGAACCCTTCGCTGTTAAGGGGCTCCCAAATGAAATGATTGAAAAGTTTTGATTTTTGCGAAAGGCGGGATGCTTTGGAATATAGCTTATTTTGATGGCGAATCATTTTGGAGCCGGTTGCGTCAAAAGATGCAAGGTCCATCCAATAAGGGGTATATCCAAGCGCCCGGGCGCAGGATGCCATGGCAATGGCAATGCGATAATGCCCGAATCCCATACGGATATTGCCAATGATAACGGCTTTGGGAGAAAAGTCCCAGCCATCCTGGTCCGACATGACAATATTGTTTGCTTCAAGATGTTTCAGCGCTTCAATCGGCTCAAACTTCACATCATAATTTTTCGAAGAGTCATCCCCGAATTTTTTGAGATATTTCGCTTTGCTTTTTTCGGCTTTTTGGATTGTTTTTGCGTCAATCTCGTTTTCAAAAATCATGCTTGTACGATCTGTCATAACAGGATTCCTTTCTTGGTGTCATAGATCAATGACTTTGATTCACTATCCAGCAAATAGTTGATACAAATGCGATCCCCATCGCGTTCAAATGACATAACCCGGGCATTTTGGAAACAATTGATTGCAAATTGCAGCAGTTCTTCCTGCTCGCTATTGTAATCGGAAATGTTATCCGAGGTCATCAACACACTGCCAAACAGTGAATTTAAGGTTATAAGCGCACGTCTTTGCTCTTTGGAAAGCAAAACATTCTTGTCGCGCAGGACGAAAACATCCGGATCATTGCCAAACAAGACGCCGTTGAATAACGAACGGTAAACGGTATTTTGAAGGGTTACTTTTGTTGAAATGCGTTCGCGGTGCATAAAGCGCATAAACCAAACATCATCAAACTGCAAGGAAACATCAGGACCAATGCGCAAGTAATCGAATTTTCCCGTGCAGTTAAAGGGCGTTGCTCCGCATCCAAGAATCAGTTTTTCTCCTAAAACGCGGCGCAAAAAGGCATACGCCTCTTCGGCAACCATACTGCGTGTTTTGTCGGGATATTTGGGCAGGTTTGCCGCATAAAGAAAATCCAACTTGAAAAAGTCAAAGCCCATATCTACAAAAAAGTGCAAAGACTTTTCAATATAGTTTTTGACTTCTTCGTTCTCCAAATCCAGCGCATAAAAGCCCGACCAGTTGGAGCCGCACTTGATCGGTTTGCCGAATTTTCCGCGGCGGAACCATTCCGGATGATCGCGAAAAACCGCACTTTTCCGTTCTGCAACAAACGGCGCAAGCCAAATTCCGGCTTTCAGCCCTTTGGCATGGATCTTTTCCACAATGGGCGCAAGCCCGTTTGGAAACTTTTGCGAATCAACATCCATCCAGTCGCCAACAAACGTTTCGTATCCATCGTCAATCTGGAAAAGGTTGAAGCGACTATCCAGCGCATTCAAATCGCGCAAGATCTGCTCTTCATTGATATTTTGATAGTAGTTATACCAGGAAGTATAACCAAAAATGCGCTCGGACTGCTTTTGCGAAAGATGACTGCGGAAAAGCGCCATACCGCTTTCATAATCCGGTGCAAAGCAGTAATCCAAAATGGTCAGGGTTTCTCCTGCGTGCAAATGCAACCAACGCAAATCCGCCATAATGTAAACATTCCCTGTCCGACGGCTGACCTGGAAGATCAGATAGGAAACCGCGGAATTGAGATTGAAGAAAAAGCTGTTCGATTCTCCACGGCTGTAAAAAACGTCATATCCGTGCAAGAGGGGTTTGAAATAAAAGTAGAAGCTCGCGTCGCCATAGCGATCAAACGAAAAACGGCGGACCAGACTGGGCGGCAATTTATAAATGTTGTTTTCAGATTCCGAAAGGACAAACTCCTTGGTATCGGTCCAGGACTGATAGCCGTTCAAAAGGAAGTGATCTTTCTTTCCTACGCGCACGCCGGTTTTTGTGCCCGCATATTTCAGCGTAATGTCCGTTTTTGCGGTGATGGTTACCGTATGTCGGTTTTCGCCCATCGTTTCGGAAACGCTCAAATGTTCATTGCTCCCGATTGACGAGTGGCGTCTTTTACCGACACGGTAGATGATTTTGATGCTCATTTTTGTTCCTCTCCGCTCTTTTCGTCAATTTTGGCTTCGTGAGCGGCGGAAATGGTATTCATAATCTTTTTCTCATTGTAGATGCTCAAAATCAGGGCCCCTGCAAGGCAGAACGCAACGGCAACAAAAGCGACGATCGTCAAACCGAGTTTGGAAGCCGTAATATCGTTGGTGTTGCTGTTTTGTGTTGTTCCGATAATGGCAAGCGAGGTAAACACCAGCATGGCGATGGACTGACCCCATTTCATAGCAAAGGTGCGCGCCGCAAAGAACATTCCCTCGCGGTTCTCTCCGGTTTCAATTCCCTCTGCCTCGGCAACGTCGGCAACAATAGACTGCGGAATAATGCCAAGCAGAGCCATTGGGAAGGCGGCAACAATGCAAATCAGAACTCCGAATATAATTCCGGGAAGCGGAATGAATTGGATCATAGCGGTGATCAGGTAGGCAACTGCAAGACCGATAAATCCTGCAATGGTGAGTTTCTTTTTACCAAACTTGCGGACCATTGAGGAAACAAACGGATAGAAAACCGCAGAAAGAACGGTCATACCGCCCATAAAGATCATGGTATAGGATTCGTCCAGATCCATAGAAACCTTTACAAAGAACGGCAACCCGGTCTGGAAGAGCGTAAGACCCACCCAATACATGATATCCGAACCGACAAAGGTGCGGAAATCGCGGTTTTTGAAGGTTGCGATCAGGGATTTGAACATATTGCTGTTGGAAGGTTTGGTATCTACAAACTCCTTCTCTTTGAGCAAAAAGGTAGGGATCAACATACAGACCATTGCAATGACCGCCAAAACGATAAAGCAAATGCGGTAACTCCAGTTGAATCCAACGGCTGCCCCGCGCAATACGCCTGCAAATACAAACGGTGTGTATGCAAGAAGCGTTCCCGCAAAGAAAGTAAGCGAAATGGATGTGGAAATAAACATCCGGTCTTCCTGCGTTTTGCCAAACTCGCTGATGAGCGCGTTATAGGGCGTGCAATACATGGTCATAAAGAGGTAGAACAGAACGATGAAAACCGAAACCCATGCAACATTCCAACCACTGATGGCGTTTACCGGCGCGCAGAACAGAAGCACCGTTACTACCGAAAGCGGAATGGCTGCATACTGCATGAACGGGATTCTTCTGCCGCGGGGATTTCTGCTGCGGTCGGAAAGAGAGGCGATG
>CAMOHW010000111.1 GCA_946615525.1 uncultured Clostridia bacterium
TTTTGGGTAGATGAAAGGAGCGCATGAAATGACCAATCAAAACGGGCAAATTCGCCCTACCGAACTCTCCCGCCAAATTGACGCCGTGGAGTTTGCGCTGACGGAAACCGTCCTCTATCTGGACGCCTATCCCGAAAATCGCCGCGCTTTGGAGTTTTATCAAGCCCTGCTTGCCGAGCGCACCCGCCTGTTGGAACAATACGAAAAAACCGTTGGCCCCTTGACCGCCCACGGGAACAGAAGCACCACCGACTGGGATTGGGTAAACACCCCCTGGCCATGGGAAAGTGCCGCAAACTGCTGAAAGGAGCCGAACGATATGTGGATCTATGAGCGAAAATTACAATACCCCGTTTGCATCAAACGCCCCAATCCGCGTCTGGCAAGCGTCATCATTTCGCAACTGGGCGGGCCGGACGGCGAGCTTGGCGCAAGTATGCGTTACCTCAACCAACGCTATTCTATGCCCTGGCGCGATATTGCCGGCATTCTGACCGACGTTGGCACCGAGGAGCTGGCGCATCTGGAAATCGTTGGCGCTATCTTGCACCAACTGACCGCCAACCTGACCGAGGAAGAAATTGCCGCCAGTCCCTTTGCCGCCTACTTTACCGACCACACCCTGGGCGTTTACCCGCAGGGAGCCGACGGCACGCCCTTTAACGCGCGCGGATTTGCCGTGAAGGGCGATGTATTTGCCGACCTGAACGAGGACCTTGCCGCCGAGCAAAAGGCGCGCGTGACCTACGACAACCTTTTGCGCCTGATCGACGACCCGGACGTTGCCGACCCGATCCGCTTCCTCCGCGAGCGCGAGGTCGTTCACTACCAGCGTTTTGGCGACGCCCTCCGCCGCGCGCAGGAGCACTCCGACTGCAAGAACTTTTACGCGGTCAATCCCGCCTTCGACAGCCGGAAAATGCCGAGGTAACCGCAACAAAAAAGGGACGGAAGATTCCGTCCCTTTTTTGTTTTTTATCTTGAAAGCAAGAATTATTTTGCTTTGCTCACGGTCTCATAAGGCGTAAACGAGCTACCGTTTGCATTAACCGTTAAGGTATAGGTAAAGTTATATTCCGCGGTTTGGTTTGCGGTAAAGTCGCGGGATCCGGCAAACGAGGTTCTAAACTCTCCGTCGCTCTTCAAAGTGATCGAAGAAAGCGCGCCGGATTTAATGACAATGGTGATGGTGATTTCATCCGGCACGACCGAAGCGGCGGCAAAATCACCGAACACAAGCGGATTTATTTCTGTTTTTCCGAGCGGATCCAGATTGAGCTGCGCATTCAAATAGGAGAGCAGTTTTGCAACGTCCGCTTTTGCAATACCGATGGAATAGGTAATGGTATCGTCCTTGACAACCTTTTGGGCAAAGGTGTAATTCTCTATTTGACCAAACAGATCAAACAGGTAGTAGGAATCGGTGCGGTTGGCGGTGTAAGGTGCAATTGGAGTAGTTTTATCGGCAAGAATCTTCTTTTCAATGTTGTAAACATCGCCGTTTGCCAACCGGGTGCGCTTGATGTGAACGTCGGCAATGCCCGCGGTTTTGTAAAGACCTTCGTTTTTATAGTCGCTGTCAATTTCAATATCGTTGTGGAAGTAAACAACACCGTCAATCGTTTTGCGCTGTGCAGACCCCTTGAACGTGGAGTTGATCTCGTTCGTAGAGGGGAAATCTACACCCGTTTTGACTGTGAAATCATATCCGGAAGCCGTTTGCGCCTCAAAAGAGGAGAGATACCCGTCCACTTCGGATTTGGTTTGCGAAATCTGCTCCGGGGAGAGCGCCAGATTTGCAAACGTGCGCGGCGAAATGGTTTGCGCTGTGCCAACGTTTTTGAATGTGAGCGAGTAGACCAAGGTTAATTCAACCGAATCCGTAGAAATTTGCATTTCATACCGATAGGAGGACACTGCGCCGTTGGCAAAGGTGACATACATTCCGGTTGTGACCTGATTTTCCGGAATTGCCTCCACCGCCTTTTTGACTATCGAATTGTTCAGCAGTTTGCTTGCCATGGCAATCCCTGCCGAAGCGTTGAAAGAGGTTTTTAATTTGTATTCGTTTGCTTTACTCGTTTTTTCAATGGATTTGAGTTGCGATGCGTCGTATTCAAACAGCGCTTTGGCAAAGGAAGAAGAATCAAAGCGGTATTCGCTGCCCACTTCCTCGACCTCGTATCCGATCAGGCGGTCATTTTCATCCAAAGAAATTTTTTGCAGCTGATCGCCGCGGCGGATTTGATATTTTGAGCCGTCATAGAACAAAACCCCGGAATTGGTGTGCGCGTCATAGAACGATACATCCCCGGTGCTGCTGTATTTGGCATTTCCCGCGGTGTTCCCGGAAAGGGGAAGAGCGGAGAGAGCGGAATACTTGACCGTTACGGTGGTGGTATAATCGTATTCATACCCGGGAACTGCCGCGCCGATGGTCTTTTCACGCGCGTTCTGGAAAGCGGTTTGATAATCATAAAACCGCGCATAAAGCGATGTATTGCCGTTGACGGTGATGGGGAAGGTTGCCGGCGTTGTAAACGCTTCGTCAACATACCAGCCGCCGAAAATATGGTTTGCTTTTGTGGGGTCTGCCGGTTTTTGCAAAACGGTGCCTTCTTCCACCGTTTGATTGCTCATTCCGGCATTGTGATAAGAAACGGTATAAGTTTCTACGGTGTTCCCTGCCGGTTCACTGGACTGACCTTCGCCGGACGCGCCGGACTGAGCTTCGCCGGACACACCGGACTGACCCTCACCGGATACGCCGGACTGACCCTCACCGGATACACCGGACGGAGTCCCTGCCGGTTCTGTTTGCGCCCCACAGGCGGCAAGAGGAAGCACCATCAAAAGGGCAAGCAAAAGAGCAAATACTTTTTTCATAGAAATTCTCCTTTTTTCGTTTTTATATATTTTCAATGGCTTGAAAATCGTCAGTTATCGTCTTCGGGGTGTTTGATACTCTTGATAAGCGCAAACGGATAAACAAAGACGGAAAGCACAAGCCCCAGCACAATGGCAAACAGGAACAGAACAATCGAAATCACAACGCTTAACAAAAGCAAGCCCAATTTGACAGTGATAAACCAAATAATTCCGTCCAGGTCCAGCGAGAAAATTACGCCCGGCATTGAAATACTGCGGCTGGAAATCCAGGAAATGACATCCCAAATGAAGTTGTTGTCCAAAAACAGGCAGGAGATCAAGGTAAAAACCGAAATCGGCATGAAAATACCGAGTGGAATATTATCCGGCGTTTTGAAAACCCCACCGATAATGAATAAGAACAGCAACACAGCGGCACCGATGCCTCCCACGACGTAGGAGCATATTCTTCGACCTGCCGCCTTTGCGCGCGCCTCTTCCTTCTCTTGAGCGCGGAGCTTTTTCTCACATTGAATACAGCTGACGTGCGTGACAGACGCGCGACCGGTGTGGAAAATGTAAATTTCATCCTTATCATAAATAGGGCGGCGGCAACGCTCGCAAAGCGCCAACATGGGCGCGGGTTGCTCAGCGGTTTCCTTTGGAGCTTCCTTTTGGGCGGATTCTTTTTTCTCCTCTTGCTTGTCTGCCGGATCGAGCCCCAGCATTTCATCGCTGGAAACGCCGAAGATTTTTGCCATTTGAGCGATGGTGTTGAGCGACGGCTCCACCTCTCCATTCTCCCAGCGGGATACCGCTTGCGCAGTTACAAACAGTTTATCCGCTAAATTTTGTTGGGTCATTCCTTCTTTGGCTCTTAGTTTTTTAATTTGTTCTCCAATCATAATTCAGTACTCCTTTATGCGAAAATTTGGCAATTTCTACCGTGTTTCAGTATAAACAAATTGTGGAAAAAGTAAAGCAACAAGCTGTTGAATTAACTCAACAAAATGTGGAATTGCCGAAAAACCCATCCCATGGCGCGCTTTGCGGACAAAATGAAAATCCCGGTGTCCCCCTGTTTTGAGAGAACAAAAAAAGTGCGCAGCCGAGGCTGCGCACCGAAAAATGCACACCTCCGATTGCTGCGACACAATTGAATTCACATATCCAAGATCTTTCGATACAGGCATACGGAAAAGGGAGCGCACATTTTTGCCATAACAAAAATACCCGCACCGAGATCTTGATATTCAATTGTGTCGCAGTTTTATTTTACCATACAAAAAATCACTTGTCAACTGTTTTGAAAAAGAAAAGGACCTG
>CAMOHW010000112.1 GCA_946615525.1 uncultured Clostridia bacterium
CCTCGCCGCGCGTTTCAATTCCCAAAATACGATGGCGCGTGGTTTGCGGCTTGGAGGAAACAATGGCGATCTTTTCCCCCAAAATATGGTTGAGCAATGTCGATTTGCCTACATTCGGTCTGCCTATAATGGCAAAATATCCGATCTGCTTCATGAAAATCCCCTCTTATTATTGCGAAACCGCAAGTCCCATGCCGGCAAGAATCTCGCTTTGGCGGCGGCGCATATCGGTTTCATCTTCTTTGCTTGTTTCGTGGTCGTAACCCAAAAGATGCAGCATGGAATGAACGCAGAGGAAAGCCGCCTCGCGCTCAAAGGAGTGCCCGTATTCTTCGGCTTGTTTTTTTGCCTGCTCCAGGGAAATGACAATATCCCCAAGCATTCCCACAAGCTCGTCCACAGGCGGCTCCTCGGTCTGTCCTTCATAATCGAAAAGCGGGAACGAGAGAACATCGGTCGCGCGGTCAATGCCGCGGAATTTGCGATTCAACTCTCTGATTTTCTTGTTATCGGTAAAGGTGACCGAAACTTCCACCGGGTTTCCGTATTGCTCGTAATCCAATGTTGCCTCTACGGCGGCACGCACCAGCATTTTGAGCCGATAGGTGACCGGCAGTTTTTCCTGATCGTTCTCAAAGTCAATCTTCAAATTCATTTTTCTTTCCATGCTCTTCCCCTCTTTTCTTCGGTTTCCGGAGTTTTTTTGGCACGGTAACGCTTTGCTTCGCGTTCTTCTTCCCGCCGTGCCTGGTCGCGGTCATATTTCTCGTATGCGCGGATGATCTTTTGCACCAGCCGGTGACGGACAACATCCCGCTCGTTGAACAGATGAATGGCAATATCGTCAATGCCTTCCAAAATCTTTACGGCAACCGAAAGTCCGCTCTTTTGCCCGCGACCAAGGTCGGTTTGCGTCAAATCTCCGGTCACAACGGCTTTGGAGTTAAAGCCAAAGCGCGTTAAAAACATCTTCATTTGCTCGGGCGTGGCGTTTTGTGCCTCGTCCAGAATGATAAAGGAATCGTCCAGCGTTCTACCGCGCATATAGGCGAGCGGCGCGATCTCGATGGTCCCCTTTTCCACCAGTTTTTGATAGGTTTCTACTCCTAACATCTCATAAAGAGCATCGTAAAGCGGGCGCAGATAGGGGTCGATTTTGCTTTGCAGGTCGCCCGGCAGAAATCCGAGTTTTTCGCCTGCCTCAATGGCGGGGCGCGTCAGAATGATGCGACTGACCTGCTTTTCACGCAGGGCTTTGACCGCCATGGCGACCGCCAAAAAGGTTTTGCCGGTTCCGGCAGGACCAACACCAAAGGTAACGGTATTTTTGCGAATGGCGTCCACATACTGTTTTTGCCCGATCGTTTTTGCCTTGATGGGTTTTCCGCGAGCGGTTACGCAAATGCAATCGTCCCCGATCTCGTGCAGTTCGTTCCCCTGCCCGGAAACGATCATCTCCATAGCATACTGAACGCTCTGTTCGGGGATCTCGTCGGTCTTTTTGGCAAGCTCGCGCAAATAGGTCACACATTGCACCGCCGCATCCACGCGATCTTCGTCAGCTCCTTCCACCAAAATGGAATCGCCGTCTCCGTCGGAACGGTTGCGCAGGGTGACCCCGAAATGTGACTCGATCATGGAAGCGTTGGAATCAAAACTTCCAAAGATCTTTGCGGTTGCGTCTGGTTGTTCGATTTTGACGATCTTACGAATCATAAACATCCTTTCCGCCACTTTTTCAGGACTCGTTGACATCAAACTCCTGTTGCACGGCGATATTTTCTATGCAGGTCAATTTGCACCTCAAAACAACTTTTTCTTCGCCAATTTCGGTGCAGATCTTCTTTTCCAACAAACGAATTTCGGGAGAGAGAGCCGAGAGTTGCGTTTCCAACTTGGCAAACGCCTCTTCAAATGCCTGCTCAGCCGTCCGGGAGACGGTTTGGAGAGTATAAGGACGATAGACCGTTTGCGAAATGGAAACGGGCAAATCATGGAGACCCAACCAATCTTTACCTGTTGTTAATTCTATTATATCACAGGAGTCCGGCTCTTTTCTACTGTTTTTGAAAAAATTCAGAGAAAATTTGAAAAATCGGAGCGCGATCCCGCCGTGTAAAGACTCACCGTAAACTTTTTCCTCATACAAAAGCGGAATCTCCACACAAATCTCGCGCTCGGTGCGTGCAAGCACCTGACCCGCGGCGCGCGTATAGCGATAGCCCACCGTCTGGCTGTCATAAACGCCGCTGACCAGCAGGTCCCCCGCCAAAACCGGATCACCGACTTTGACCGCTGCATTCCCGCGATAGAGTTCCAGCTCCACAATCTGACCGTCGCGCTCTGCAACCAGATTGGCGGGATGATCGTTTTTTGCCGGTGCAACGGTATGTTCGACCACCTGAACTTGTGCAACGGTTCCATCCAGATAGACCGCAATCCAGGAAAGATCGGGAGTATTGAGGAGCGTTTGCGTTTCGATTTTGCCGATATTGATCCGCGGCAAATAACTGCCGACCTCCAAGCCCTCCCTTGCGAGCGCCGTCCGGATTTCGCCTTCCGAAAGCGTTTCGTTCCCGCTGATGCGAACCGACCAAACAAACTTTTGCGAGAGAATCAACAAAAAAATACCTAAAATTACCCCGAAAATCAACCCTTTTCGATGAAAAAAGTATGGAAAATACCGCAAAAAACCGCCAATCGAGGTTTTGAGAGGGATTCCTGCTTTCTTGCAGGAACGGATCAATCTTGCACCGGCAAGCAACCCAACGCAAAAGCGAACATCTCCATCTTCTGTTGTTTCAAAGCCGGAAAGCGTTAAACTCTCTTGCAGGCAAATCGTCAACAGTTCGGCAGCGTGCGATTGGTCTGTTTCAATTCTCCGGTAGCCACACAAAAGCAACGAAAACTTCATGGGCGGTCCTCCCTGTTTGGCAATTCTTCCAATGTCACAGAACGGATGACCCCTTCCACGGTAGAACTTCCGGCGGCAAACGAAACACATTGCAACCGTTTTCCAATCAAACGGACGACCCGTTTGCCAAGAGCGATCCGGATTTCATCCGGAGCATAAGAAAGGATCTTCCGGCAGCCGCGCACCACCGCCCTCCGATTGCCGTAAAGGACGGTCACATCCGTTACTTCCTGCGTATCAAAAAAGCGCCTCTCGCGCTCCTGCTTGCCCATATTATGTTCCCCTTTCCGTTCCGGTTGCATAAAAATCTCCTTTTTGAATAGAGATAAACCGGACAGAACAGTTTATGCCGGAGGATTTTTGAAGATGACAACACTGGCAGGAAAGAAGCGCGCAACATTGGAAAGCGCTCAAAAGTGGGGACTCCATCGGACATTTTGGATAGTTGCGACCTTATTTTTGATGTTCTTTTTTCTTCGGAATTCCGAAATAGCAAAAAACGCAGTCCTAGATGGACTGCGCCGCGCGGCAATTGGCGTTCTGCCGGCAGTTTTCCCGTTTTTGGTGCTTTCGGATCTTTTGGTGTCAACCGGTGGGTTACCGCGCAGGATGAGCGCCTGGCTCTCCCCGATTTTCGGGTTGCCCGCCTCTGGCTGTTCGGCAATTTTGTTGGGTTGGATCTGCGGCTTTCCGATCGGGGCTGTTTATGCCGCAAAAGAAGCCGAGCGCGGAAATATTGAACAAGAGGACTTTACAAAAACGGTTGCGGCGGCAAGCATTCCTTCACCAGCTTTTTTGATCGGCGTTGTTGGAAACGGCATTTTGCAGGATGCCAAAGCCGGCGTTTTCCTGTGGCTCTTTTGTATGCTTTCTGCGGCAATTCCTTGTATGATTTCCGGTAAAAAGCGCAAAATATTGCGAAAAATACCGCAAAAAACGCCTATCTTGTCTTCTCCCCCGTTCTTCAAAGCTTTGACCGAAGCCATTCGAAATGCCGCCGGAGTGTCGCTGAACTTGTGCTCCTTCATTGCTTTTTTCTCGGTTTTGCTCGCGGCAGTAAAAGCGGTGTTTATAAGGTTTGGCATTCCGGCAATTTGGGAGTTTGCAGTTGCCGCTCTTTTGGAACTTTCCGGCGGGATCTTCTCTGCCTCGGTGCTTTCCCGGCCGCTATTGCTACCGTTTTGTGCCTCGGCTTGCGGATGGTCGGGGTTCTCCGTGCATTTTCAAATCTTTTCGGTTTGTGAAAAGGTCAATTTGAAAT
>CAMOHW010000113.1 GCA_946615525.1 uncultured Clostridia bacterium
CATGAACGCGCAGTCGCAAAGTCTGGAAAAGGCCTTTGCAAGAAGCGCCATTCCATACCGTATTCTGGGTGGAACGCGATTTGCCGACCGCGAGGAGATCCGCGATGCCATTGCGTATTTACAACTGGTTTACAACCATGACGACAACCTGCGCCTTTCCCGCATTCTCAACAAACCAACGCGCAAGATCGGTGCCAAAACGGCGGAGATCATTGCGCTGATTGCCGCAGAGGTTGGGTGTTCGCAATTTGAGGTCATTGACCATGCCGCCGATTATGCCGCGCTCGGCAATGCCAAAAGCGCGCTGGAATCCTTTGCGGGGGTCATCCATCAACTCTCCCATGATCTTGAAACGCTCTCCCTGGATGTTTTCTATGACCGTGTCCTGGACCTGACCGGATACCGCCAGATGTGGATTGCCAAAGGGGAAGCGGAAGCCGAGCGGCTGGAAAACCTGGAGGAGTTGAAGTCCCAGATCATTGAATACATGGAAGAAAATGAGGAGCCGACCCTGGGCGGCTTTTTGGAAGAGGCCGCGCTGGTTGCGGACGTTGACCGCTATGACGAAAGCGCCGATGCCGCCGTATTGATGACCATTCACAGTGCAAAGGGCTTGGAGTTTCCGGTGGTCATTCTGCCGGGTATGGAGGAGGGGATCTTTCCCAGTCAGCAGTCCATTGATGAAGGGGTTGCCGAATTGGAGGAGGAGCGCCGTCTTGCCTATGTTGCGCTGACGCGCGCAAAGAAGGAACTCTTCCTGTTGCGTACGTCCATGCGTCTGCTTTACGGCAGGACCTGTATCAATCCCGAATCGCGTTTTCTCAAAGAGATTCCGGAAGCGCTGATCCTGCAGGAAGGCAGGAGTCGGGATGCTTTTGAGAGCGACCGTGCCTATCGGGTTTGGGATACCGTTTCTCCCTCGCCGCAAAGGGTCAAAACCTATTACCATGACGATAGTTACCAACCGTTTGAAAAGAAGCAATCCGGCAATTTTGCCGCGTCTGCAAAGCAGTCGCCTGCAACCGTGTTTTCGTCCGGTGATCGCGTCAAACACGCAACATTCGGAGAAGGGGAGATCCTCTCGGTCAAAACTATGGGAGCCGATTATCTCTATGAAATTGCCTTTGATCGCTTTGGCACCAAAAAACTGATGGGCTCTTATGCAAAGTTGGAAAAAATTTGAGCAAGAAAGGCGTAAAGCAATGACCACACAGCAAAAAAAAGAGCGTATGGCGCAAATTGCAAAACGGTTGGAAACCCGCTATCCGGAAGCGTTTTGTGCGTTGGAATGGGACAAAGAACCGTGGAAACTTTTGGTCATGGGGCGCCTTTCTGCACAATGCACGGATGCGCGTGTCAATATTGTTTGTCGAGAGTTGTTCGCTCGCTTTCCAACAGCGCGTGCGCTGGGGGAAGGGGATATTGCTCAAATTGAGGAGATCGTGCGCCCGTGCGGGTTGTTCCGCGTCAAAGCGCAGAATATCAAAGATGCCTGCCGGATGCTGACCGAAGATTACGGTGGCATTTTGCCGGACAACATGGAGGAATTGCTCAAACTTCCCGGCGTGGGGCGCAAGGTTGCCAATTTGCTGCTTGGTGATGTTTATCACACCGGTGGAACAGTGACCGATACACACTGCATTCGCATTTGCGGGCGTTTTGGAATGTATTCCGAAGCCCTCAAAGATCCGGTGAAGGTAGAGCGCATTATGGATGAGTTGTTGCCGCCCGAGGTGCGGAGCGATTTTTGCCACCGCATTGTGCAATTCGGAAGGGATGTTTGTTCGGCGCGGGGTCCTAAATGCGCGGAATGTGAACTTTCCGACCTTTGCGAACATCATTTACAGGATAAATAAAACAGAACGGGGCGAACCAATCGGTTCGCCCCGTTCTTTTTTGGAAAGGCTTATTTATATTTGCGCTTTCTTGCTGCTTCGGATTTTTTCTTGCGTTTGACGCTCGGTTTTTCGTAATGCTCTCTTTTGCGGAGCTCTGCGAGAACACCGGAACGGGCGGTTGCACGCTTAAAGCGACGAAGTGCGCTATCCAAGGATTCGCCTTCCTTCACTCGAATTTCTGCCATTTTTCTCCCCCCCTTCGCGGTGCCGAACAATTTGTCGTTTGCCCGGATCTATGCGACCGGGCGAAACTTACTTTGCAATTATACACGATTTTTCTTCATCTGTCAAGTGCTTTTTCTGTTTTTTTGAAAAAACAGTTCAAATCATTTGCAAAGGAGAGCGGAAATACTTGACTTTTTTACTTTTTCTGTTATAATATACAATAGATTATTATTTTATATTTTGCTCTAAAACCCATTTTTTCAATTACAAGAGGATGTTATTTATGAAAAAAGTTTTGCTTTCCAAAACCGGCAATCACTTCAAGGCCAATTTGCATTGTCACACCACCTATTCCGATGGCGTTCTGACGCCGGAAGAAGTGAAGAAGATCTATCAAGAAAAAGGATATCAGATCGTTGCCTATACCGACCACAATGTGATGTATGACCATTGTGATTTGAATGATGAAAACTTCCTTGCCATGATTGGTTCGGAGATCGATGTTTATAAGCCGGACGGCTATCCCAAAAAGGAGTGCTTCCATATCAATTTCTATCCGCGCAAATCCGGGCAAACCGCTATTCCGTGCTATAATCCCAAGCACATTCGCCATGGAAAACTGCAGGAGGAACTGCGCCGCATACAGGCGCATATCGGCGGGGAAGACTTTGTTCGGACCTATGAAAATATGCCGGATGTCATCAACGAATATGCAAAAGCGGGATATATTACGCAAATCAACCATCCTGTCTGGTCGCTCCAAACGGCAAAGGACTATGTCAATTTGCAAAATGTGACCTTGCTGGAAACTTACAACCACGGCAACTTTGTTTCCGGGTATGATGAATTTGACACGCAACTTTGGGATGAATTGCTCCGCGCAGGTGTCCGCTGGTTTGCCACCTCTTCGGATGATAACCACAACGAGGCGCCGTTGGACTCCCATTGGAGCGATTCTTTTGGCGGCTTTACCGTCATCCAGGCGGAAGAATTGACGCAGGAATCGGTCGTCAAGGCACTGGAAGAGGGCAAATGTTACGCTTCCACAGGCCCCTTGTTCCATTCCATTGAACTTGAGGATGGAAAACTGCGCGTAGAATGTTCTCCGGTGCGCAAGATCATGGTCAACACCGGTGCGCGCAAAGGATTTGCCGCCTATCCGCAAAAAGGACAGGATACGCTGGAAAGCGCCGTGTTTGACCTTGCTCCCCTGGTGGAAGGCAGTTACGCGCGCCTGACTTTGATTGACACCGAGGGCAATCGCGCCTGGTCGCAACCTATTTTTGATTACAAAAACTGACAAGCCGTTCAACCGAATGGTTTGATCCTTCCTTGTCAAGGAGCCCGCCAATGGACGAAGAAAAGAATTTGAACTCCGAAATCGAAAATGCCGAATTGCAGGAACCGGTTTCGGAAGAAAACAATATTGAAAAAGAAGCTCCGGTGGAAGAATCCATCGAGCCAGCTAAGCCAACCGAGCCGACCGTTATTTATCGTTGGGATTACGACCAGGAGAAAAGAAGCCGCAAAAAGGAAGGAAAGAATAGTCCAATCGCCTTTGCCGCCACAGTGTTGGGCGCTTTCTTGATCGTTATCGGACTTTTGATTGGCGTTCTGGCTTTTCGGGATTATCATACACCGAAGCGTGCCACGGTCGATTCATCCGAAGTTATTGACAACCTTTTGCGGGCAACCGTTTTGATCAATGCATACAATGGAGAAGATGCCGGATCTGCCGGGAGCGGATTCTTTATCCGACAGAATGGTGTGATCGCCACCAACTACCATATTGTGGACGGAATGACCACATTCAAGGTAAAATTATATGGTTCCGATCAGTTTGTGGAAGCAAAATTGATTGGAGGAGATGCCGATTGCGACCTTGCCGTTTTGAAAATTGAAGGCAGCGGATATGCGGCGGTTTCGTTTGGAGATTCGGATGCCGTTCGCGTTGGCGATGTTGCCATTGCGGTAGGAAATCCGGAAGGATCCTCCGCAAGTTGGACGGTTACCAAAGGGATCATTTCTTCGATCGACAGAGAACTCAATGAGGAGAGAACCTACGAGTTTGTTG
>CAMOHW010000114.1 GCA_946615525.1 uncultured Clostridia bacterium
AAAGATGTCTATGTAGATGAAAGCGGCGTTGTGCAAACCGTCAAATACAAAGTCAAGCGCGATCCCAAAACAGGGCTTTACGCACTTTACAACAAACAAGGAAAGAAAATGCCGACCGCGCCGGATAACGGCTACAACAACTATCGTTACAACGGTCAGCAGTTTGTCGTTTACGAAACCGAGGCGGGTGGCAACCAATACCGCATCAACACCTCGACCGGAGAGTATGAACTTTACGCCGTGGTAGATGCCGAGGGGGATGAACTCCTGGGCGGAACGGCGAAGAATACCCGGCTTTTGATGTTCCCGCGCATCGACGAAACAGAGTTTTCCTCTCTGGAAATCGAAAATCAAACCGGAAGATTCCGCATTGAACGCCGCACCAACAGCCAGGGGAGCAGTTACAACTCGCTGTTGATTTGGACCGGCGAGAGTTGGGAGCAAAGCGCCGCCGAGGTCAATTCACAAATGCTTTCCAATTTGCGCGTCAACTGCGGCTACACGCTGACAACGCAAAAGCTGGATCTTTCCTCTTCGGCGTCGCCGCGCCTTTCGGACGGAAGCGTCAACTATGCCGCCTACGGGCTGGATGTGCAAAGCACCGAAAATCCGCCGGCTTCCTACACCATTACCAAAACCGATGATTCAACCGGTTACACCGTTTTGGTGGGCAACCGCACGGTGACAGGAAATGGATATTATGTCAAGCGCGCCGACAAGAGCGCGGTCTATATTCTGGATACAGGCATTTCGGCAGTGCTTTCTCCGGTGGAATCCATGGTTACGCCCGAGGCCATGTGCGCATTGGGCGAAACCACCTATCCCATGGTAAAGAACTTTTACCTTTGGGGAATAAAGGACGAACAATCCGAAGCCGAACTGGTTACCGCATTCAGTTACCAGGAGTTGAGCGAGCGCGAATATACGCTCTATCAGGCGGCGCCGTATGTCATTCCCGAGAGCATTCAAATGTTGAGTGGTTACACCATCAGCGACTGGGATATTACCGATCTGCTTTCTCGTTTCTATCGCATCCAATATCTTGCCTGCAAAAAACTGATGCCCGATTATGAGGACCTTGCCGCCTATGGGCTGACCGAGGATTTCCACCTTCTGGTATTCGACTACGATCTGGGAAAAGACCGGATCGGCTCAACGCTCTATGTCCGAAACACCATTTATTTGAGCGCAAAGACCTACGATGAGGAACTGGGGCAGGAGGTTTGCTACCTGTATTCTCCGCAGCTTTCCACAACCGAGGAGGATACGGCACTCAACCTGGGATACGACATGATCGTCGCGGTGGATCCCTACTATGTTTCCTTTATCGATTGGGAGCAAAGCCATTGGTATAATCCCTATTATTTCCAAACAGACCTTGCGTTCTTGCGCGAATTGCACCTGACATTTGGCGAAAAAGAATACGATTTCTATTTGGACAACAGCAAAACCAATCAATCGGGCGGGCTTTCGGCGGAGTCGGTGGAAGTTACCTGCCTGCAATATGGCGAGGAGGGTTCGGACCACAAATTGAACTATGAGGTCCACACCGTAGAAACCACCGATATCGGAACGCAAACCCCGCTGGATTATACCGGCGTGCAAAACTTCAAGCGCTTCCTTTCCCAACTCTTTACCGGAATGATCGAAGGGGATGTCAACCGGGCGCAGTTCCAGGCGGCAACCGGCAAAACGGTAGAGGAGTTCATTGCCTCGGATACCGGGGATGACAAGTGCATCGCCAAGATCCGCTATCATCTGGAAGATTACGCCGCCACCTACAATACGGCGACCAATCCGGACGGCAGTTCCTATTGGACCGAGAACAACCGCCGTGATATCGTCCTGCGGTTTTACGAATACGAATCCAGCGGCAGAAAATGTCTTTTAACGGTTGAAGTTCTGGCGCGTGACGCCGACGGAAACCTGATTTTGGACGAACACGGCGAGCCGCTTTCCGACCCGACGCGCGCAAACGGAATGTTCTACGTCAACACCGCGGCGCTTGGCGTTTTTGCCGGCTATGCCGAGGATCTGCTTAATCAGGTGTTGATCCCGCAGTAAAAAAAGAAAAGGCGCGCTCTGTTCGCGTCTTTTCTGTTTTCTTTCAGCATTTTTTCAGCCGGGTGTGCTATTATAGAGCCGAAAAGCAAAGAAAGGCAGGAAAACTCCCATGCAAATATTGGTTGTGGAAGATGAAAAACGCCTGCGCGAGGCAATTTGCCATATTCTGCGCGGTCAAAAATATCTGGTGGACGCGGTCGAAAACGGCACCGATGGCTACGACTATGCTAAAAGCGGGATCTATGATTGCGTCATTTTGGATGTGATGATGCCCGGAATGAACGGCTTTGAGGTGGCGGCGGCTCTGCGGCGCGAGAAGATCAGCACCCCCATTTTGATGCTTACCGCACGCGACGCCGTGCCGGATAAAGTCCGCGGACTGGATTCCGGTGCCGATGACTACATGACCAAACCCTTCTCGCCCGAGGAACTGCTGGCGCGCATTCGCGTGCTTTCCCGGCGGCGGGGCGAGGTGGTGATGGATGAATTGACCTGCGGAGACCTAGTTTACACCATTTCTTCGGGCACACTTGCCTGTCGCACATCCGAAAAAACGGTGCGGCTCAATTTTAAGGAGGGCGAACTGCTCAAACTGTTCCTCTCCTCGCCCGGCGTCATCCTCTCCAAAGAAACCATCATCACCAAGATTTGGGGCTACGATTCGGACGCCGGCGACAACAATGTAGAGGCGTATGTTTCATTTTTGAGGAAGAAACTGCAATTTGTCGGCTCTTCCTGCGCGCTGGTCGCGGTCAAAAAGATGGGATATCGGTTGGAGGTAGCGGAATGTTAAAACGGTTACGGTGGCGCTTTATTTGGGTCAATATGTTGCTGGTGGGAATTGCGTTTCTGGTGCTGTTCAGCGCGGTTTGCGCTGTTTCCTACCGGACCGAAAAAGCAGAGGTGGAAGAGGCGATCCAAAACGCCGAGCGGCGCACATTCGGCGGTGGGCAAACACCGCCTGAGCGCTTTGGGGACGACGGACCGCGCGGCGGCGGAGAGGTTCGCCTGCCCACCATTGGCGGCGAGGATGAGCCATCCTTTGTTTATACAGTCACCGTTGTGGTCAACGCGGACGGCACCTATTTCCGCGGCGACGCTTTTGGCGCCGAGGCGGATACCGAAACATTGAACGCGGCGGTCAGCAAGGCAATGTCCTCCGAAAAGGATTCCGGGAACATCAATTCCTTAAATCTTTCTTGGAAGAAAACGCAAACCATGGGCGGCGAAACCTGCATTATTTTTGCCTCGACCGACCATCTTTGGAACGAACTGCGCACCACGGCGCTGACCACCGGCGGTGTTCTGCTTTGCGGTCTGGTGTTGTTCTTCGGCATCAGTTATTTGCTCTCCGGCGTGGTCATTCGCCCCACTGCCAAAGTCTGGGAGCAACAAAAGCACTTTGTTGCCGACGCCTCGCACGACCTCAAAACGCCCATTACTGTCATCCTTGCCAATACCGAGATCTTGCAAAGTTCGCCGGATGCTCCTGCCGAAGAACGCGCAAAATGGCTGGAAGGCATTGCCGAGGAAAGCGAGCGCATGAAGGGCATGGTCAACGAGATGCTGGAACTTGCCAAAACCGAGCAGGTGGAAAACCTGACCTTCTCGCAAATCGATTTGAGCGAGGCGACCGAGCGCACACTTTTGCAAATGGAGCCGCTTGCCTTTGAGAAGGGGATCTTTATGGAATCGGAAATAGAAGGTTCAGTGCTTCTTTCCAGCGTGGAAAAGAACTATGTGCGCCTGTTGTATATTTTGGTCGATAACGCGGTCAAATACAGTCCAAAAGGCGAAACGGTGCGCGTTGCGCTTACCAAGAGCGGTTCGGGCGCTGTCCTGACGGTCAAAAACGCGGGGGAGGGCATTCCCGCCGAGGAACTGCCCCATGTGTTTGAGCGTTTTTATAAGGGGAAGGACGGAAAGCACGGCATCGGCCTGGCCATCGCCAAGGCCGTGACGGAGGCCCGGCACGGGACGCTGCGGGTCCGGAATGACGGCGGCGCGGTGTTTGAGGCGGTGTTTGATACTAAGATTCCATAATG
>CAMOHW010000115.1 GCA_946615525.1 uncultured Clostridia bacterium
TTTGGAGCGGAAATAAACTTTGCCGTCGATCTCGGGGGCATCGGCTTCGCTTCTTCCAAAATAAACTTCGGCGGCGGGGTCGTAATCCTCGCAAAGAACGCGCAGGACCTTGCCGATCTTTTGGCGGTTGAGTTCCTCGTTGATCTCGCCCTGCTTACGCATCAGAATATCCAGCCGGTCCTGTTTGACCTGCTCGTCGATCTGATCGGGAAAATTGTAGGCGGGGGTATCCTCCTCGCGGGAGTAGGCAAAGGCGCCGGCGTGGTCGAACTTTTGCTCATCGAGGAAGGCGCAGAGCTTTTCAAAGTCCTCCTCGCTCTCGCCGGGAAAGCCGACAATAAAGGTGGTGCGAATGACAATTTCCGGCACCTCGCGCCGCAGTTTGGCAAGCACCTCGCGGATCAGCGCGGCGTCTCCGCGGCGGTTCATGCGGCGCAGGACGGGATCTCTGATGTGTTGGAGCGGCAGATCGATGTATTTGACCAGACGGGGATTGTCGCGCAGTTCGGCAATCAGCTCGTCGGTAATCTTATCGGGGTAGCAATACAGAATGCGGATCCAGGGAATGGTGGTTGCGGCGGTGATCTTTCGGATCAGTTCGGCAAGCGCGTATTTGCCGTAAAGATCCTGCCCGTAGCGGGTGGTGTCCTGGGCAATCAGGGTCAGCTCCTTAACGCCCAAACGCTCCATGTCCTGCGCTTCGGCAACCAGATCCTCCATGGGGCGGGAGCGGAAATGCCCGCGGATGTTGGGAATGGCGCAATAGGTGCAGCGGTTGTCGCAGCCCTCGGCAATTTTCAGGTAGGCGGCGTAGTCGGGGGTGGTCAGCACGCGGTCGCCGCCCAAAGCAACGGCGTTGCGGTCGTCATGGGCGAAGAACTTTTTGACCTGTTCGCCGCGCTTTTTCTTTGCCGACACCGCACGGATGGCGTCCACGATCTTGTGGATGCTTCCAACGCCCAAAACGGCGTCCACCTCGGGCAGCTCGGTAAAGATCTCTTTGCCGTATCGTTCGGCAAGGCAGCCGGTGACGATGATGGCTTTGAGCGAGCGGTGCTTTTTGAGCCAGGCAATATCCAGAATGTTGTCAATGGCCTCTTTTTTCGCGCTCTCAATAAAGGCGCAGGTGTTGATGATGACAACATCCGCCTCGGTTTCATCCGGCGTAACTTCATAGCCCGCCGAAACGACCTCGTGCAGCATGACCTCGGTATCCAGTTGATTTTTTGGGCAACCGAGCGAAACAAATCCGACTTTCATCAAGAACGCTCTCCTTTTTACGGCTTTTCTGCTCTTTATTTTAACATATCTTTTGTGATTTTACAAGAGCGAGGGGAAGATTTTTGACAAAAAAATCCCCCGCGGAAAAGTCCTGCGGGGGAAAGGTTCAATTTTGGATCATGCGTAAATAGATCTTTTTGAGCGGCGTTTTCCAGTAAAGGAGATAGCCCACCACCGCACCGACAAGCGCCTGCAAGATCTCATAGGGCAGTTTCAGCCAGACGGCTGCCCAACCGCCCGCCACATTGTAAACAAAGCGTCTGCCAAGCGAATAGCCCACAACAACCACCAAAGCGCCCAGCGCAAGCCCCAGGATAGAGGCAAGTTTCGGCTTCTTTTTGAGGATGTAGCGTGCGAACAACGAGATGAGAATGGCTTCCAGTCCGTGCGTTACAAGGGAAACGAACATGGGGAGCGGATAAAAGATCAAATCCCCCAAAAACGCGCCAACACCGCCCACCGCAAAGGCAAGGAAGGGGTCCAAAAGGAGCGCCGCCGTGCAAATGGCAATGTCGCAGAGGTATAAATGCCCGCCGGGCACCGGAATGCTGAACGAGCAGAACACAATGGTCAGCGCCATAAAGACTGCCGCAATGGTCAACTGCGTCAGCGCTGAACGACTGGTGACAGGCGTTTTCATGTCACATTCCTCCCCTCTCTTTTTATGCCGCTATTTTACCACATTTTCCGGCGTCTGTCAATCACTTTTTTCAACAATCTTTCCCGCGCGCAAAATTGGCTTTTTGTGAAAAAGCAACCCGAAAAAAAGAGGGGGAAAACGCTTTTTTGCCAAAAGCGTTTTCCCCGGCAGAGTCTTTTTACACCACCAGATACCGGATCCCTTTGAGCGAGTCGGGGGAATCAGGTGCGGCGTCGGGCAGGTCGTTCTTCTTTTGAATGGAGGAAACCGGCGTGTGATAGCGCGCGGCGACCGACCAAAGGGTATCGTCGGGCGCGGGATAGCAAATGGTCATATCAAATGCCGGTGCGCTGACCGCTTCCCCCGTGCGGAGCGCGGCGAGCGTTTTGACCTGATCGGTAGCGGCGAGCGAAAGGGCAACGGCAAGTTCGGCAACGGCTTGCAGACGGGTGCCGTCCACAGTCGCCCGGACAGACACCGGAGTGATGATCGAATCGTTCGCCGAGGGAGCGGTATCGCTTTCCGCGGGGGATTCATAACGGAAGGGCAGATCGAACTCGGAGGCAAAGCATTCGCCGGAGGGCGCCTGTGCAAGAACGCGGACGCGCAAGTTCCCCGGCAGGATGTAGTTTCCGCGGGCCATTTCGGGCGGTTGCGGAAGGACCTCTGCGGTCGTTTCTATCACGCGCGCGTCGGCAGGAAGCCCCAGTTCGGCAAGTTCTTTGGTCGCCGAGAGCGAGCAGTTCCCGTTTTTGCAGGCAAGCAAGCGAGTTGCCGGCAGAGTGCGCCAGACCGGTTCGGTCAGCGTCCCTGTCGAGTAGGCGTCGCGGGTAAAGAACAGTTCTTCGCGGCAAACGGCGCGGGCGCAGATCACCGCCGTCACATCGCACAGGATACGGTTTTCCTCCACCGAAACGGTAATTTCGGGGCAGGAACCCCAGGCGGTGGCAGAGCAGGCAGAGGTCGCTCCCTCCACCGGGACTTCTACGGCAAAGGGGATCTTGCGGTGCAGTTCGGTGGGCGCCGCGGCGGCGGGAACGCAGTCCCCGGTATTATCCAGAGAGGGGGCTTCCTGCTCGGCGGCACAGAGCAGCGAGAGCAAGATCTCTCCGCGGCAGAGGACGGCGTCCGCGGCGGACTGCACCTCGGCAGGAAAGACCTCCGCCGAGGCGGAAATGACGCGCAAAGGAGCGGTCTGCGCTTCCAACAGGATCTCATCGGTCAGGGTAAAGGGGGCGCTTTTGCCGAGCCGCACGCGCGAGGCATACATGGTGCCGGGCAGGCGCTCGGCGTCTTCGGGCAGGTCCTCGGCGTTGGGACGATCGGCCAAGAGTTTGACCGAGGTGCGCACGCGGCAGCGCGCCGCTAGTTTGCGGGGAGCCGAAACCCTGCCCGAAACACCCTCGATCTCGGTTTTTACATCACATACCAGTCCGTCGGAAAGGTCAAAATCGGCGCCTGCCTCAAAGGGGCAGGAAAGGCGGTATTCTTCGCGCTTGGTCGCACACCAGAGCGAGGAATCCTCGGCGGCGTAGAGCGCCTGGAACTCCACCGCGCCGGAAAGTTCCGCCGCCGAGCCGCCGAGATATTGCTCCACCGGCAAGGGAACGGCGCGCACGCGCAAAAGCCGCTTGATCTCGGGCTGATAATCGGGGAGAACGAACTCGGCGGCAAGGTCGGTGGTAAAGCCGTTTGACATCAACTCTCCCTGCAATTTTTGGTTGTTCTGTTCCATACTGTTTTCCTCCTTGTGCGTCCGCCGGAGGCGGATCTCTTACCTCATTCTATGCGCCGCCCGCGCCGATTATGTTTTTTCTTACCAAAAGCGCATGAAAGCGCCAAAGCGCGGGAAAAATGAGAACGACAATCAATTCCGCCAATCGCAAAGAAAACGCAATATGAAAAAGCAAATGAAAATCACCATGATCGCCGGGGGAGCGACCGCCGCGGGAGTTGCTATGATCGCCGCCGCCTTTTCCGTTTGGAACAGCCGACAGCTCAAAATGCTGCGCGCCTACAAAAAAGCGGGCAAAGTTTTAAGCCGCGTGGGCATCATTCTGCAATCGGTCGCCGACGGAATGGAGTAGGGGGAGAGAGGAGAGGAAGGATAGGTCGCGAGAGGGGGAGAACCCTTTTTGAAAAAAGTGGTTCTCCCCC
>CAMOHW010000116.1 GCA_946615525.1 uncultured Clostridia bacterium
TCCGTTGCGGAGCGCCTCAATGGCGGCATACTGCGCGGTAGTCGGCGCGCACATGATGGCAAACTGATGGATCTTGACCATCTGCCGCAGGATCGCCTCGGGCGCGCAGGCATAGCCCAGGCGCCAACCGGTCATAGAGAATGCCTTGGAAAAACCGTTGACCACCACCGTGCGCTCCTTCATGCCGTCAATGGAGGCGATGGAGCAATGGCGCAGACCGCCAAAAGTGAGTTCGGCGTAGATCTCATCCGAAAGGACGACCACATTTGTTCCGCGCAAAACGGCGGCAATCGCTTCCAGATCGGCTTTTTCCATAATGGCGCCGGTCGGGTTGCAGGGATAGGGCAAAATCAGCAGTTTGGTGCGATCGGTCAAAGCGCCGCGAAGCATTTCGGGCGTGAGTTTGAAATCGTACTCCGCCGTGGTTTCCAAAATGACCGGAACACCGCCGCAAAGGCGCACCAACGGCTCGTAGCAAACATAGCTCGGCTGGGGAATGATGACCTCATCACCCGGCGTGACCATCGCACGAATAGCGGCGTCAATTCCTTCCGAGCCGCCAACGGTAACCATGACCTCGGTTTTTGGGTCGTAGGAAAGGCCGTATTTGCGCCCCAGATAGGAGGCAACTTCGCGGCAAAGAAGCTCTAACCCGCGGTTTGCGGTATAGCGCGTTTTGCCGTTTTCCAACGACCGGATGCCGGCATTGCGGATCTCCCAGGGGGTGGGAAAATCCGGCTCTCCCACGCCGAGCGAGATCACGCCCTGCATGGTTCCGGCAATATCAAAAAATTTTCGGATCCCGGATGGTTGCAAGGAAACAACCGTTGGGGATAAAATCTTCTCGTAATCCATCACAGCGAATAGCAACCCCTCTCGTCCTCGCCGTCGCCCAGCAGTTCCACATCCATCTCTTTATAGCGGCGCAGAACAAAATGCGTTGCGGTAGAGGTGACCGACTCGATGGTGGCAAGCTCCTTGGCAACAAACTTTGCAACCTCGTGGAAGGTGCGGCCCTTGACCACCACATTCAAATCATACACGCCCGACATCAGATAAACCGACTCCACCTCGGGGTAACGCATAATTTTTGCGGCGATCTCCTCAAAGCCCAAACCTGCCTTGGGGGTAACTTTCAGTTCAATAATAGCGGAAACATTGGCGTCATCCAGCCGCTCCCAGTCAATAACAGCTTTGTAGCCGCGAATAATGCCTTCGCGCTCCATTTCGGCAATTTCGGAGCGCACCTGCTCCTCCGAAATGCCCAGCATAGCCGAAAGGTCCTTGACCGAAGAGCGCGAGTCGCGATTCAATAATTTCAAAAGTTGTGTGTTCATGTTTATGACCATTCCTTTCTTTGATGTATGCATTTGTGCCGGTTTTCTTTGCACGGCAAAGAAAATTCAAAGTTGGATCTATGCTTTGAAAGGCACAAATGACGTTTGAAAAACGATCCGTTTTTCAAACTTTTTCTCCTTTTCAATCTTCGATCCGCTCGATTTTTTCAATGACGACCGGAGTCTTGGGCACATCCTCATACCAGCCGAGGCGCCCGGTTTTTACATTGGCGATCTTGTCAATTACATCCATTCCCTCGATCACCTGACCAAAGCCGGCATATTGACTATCCAGATAGCCCGCATCGCCGTGCATAATGAAAAACTGGGAGGACGCCGAATTGGGATCGCTCGTCCGCGCCATGGAAAGCACGCCGGGCGCATGGTGCAAATCGTTTGCCATAAACCCGTTGGCACGGAACTCTCCGGGAATGGCGGCAGCGCGCTTTTCGGCAAAATCTTCGGTAAATCCGCCGCCCTGGATCATAAAGCCCTTGATGACGCGGTGAAAGATCATGCCGCTGAAAAATCCGCTATCCACCAGAGAAAGAAAGTTTCGCACGGTGTTGGGTGCCTTCGCAGGGTAAAGTTCGGCGGTCATGGTGCCGAAATCACGCACGGTAATTTGAATTTTCGGATTTTTCATAGTGTCATTCCTCATCTTTCGTAGATTCTTTTTTCAACCCATACCCTATGGCAAACAGCTCATGGGCACGGGGCTCTTGTTTGGTTTCGTGCAGATAGCCAAACACCACTTCCAAGCCGGTCGCCTTGCGGTAATCGGCAGGGTCGGCGTTCTTTGGAAAATTGAGGTGTTTGGAGTTGCGACCGCGGTGGAACCAGGCAAGTTCCTCCTCGGTCAAAAGCGGCAAAAGCCGATCGGCGGCGGCCGCTTGCGCCGAGGCGCGGACAAATCGGAGCGCCTCCCGGTTGAGCGTTGCCGAATGGGCAAGTCCCCCCGCCACGAGATGCTCCCGGACGAACAGTTCCATGACCGCGTCACCCAGATAGGCAAGCGCAGGGATCGTCCATTCAACAGGTCTTGCCATATCCGCATCCTCACTTTATTATATTCTGATATTCTATCATAACATAATTTTCCAAGAAATGCAAGCCCCATTGCTCTTTTTTGCAGTTTTTTCGATTTGGAAAAGACCGGTATCGCTTTTTTAGAAAAACAAACGGGAGAAAATCCCCCCGTTTGTGTGTTTATTTGACCAAATGATAACTCTCGTCCAACAGTGTGTGCAACAACTCTTGCGGAATGGCACTGTCCAGCAAAACGCTGATCCAATATTTGCGGTTCATGTGCCATGCCGGAAAAACGAAGCGAAAATCCGGATCCGCAATGCGCTCGGGTTTTGCTTTGAGGTTGATGACCTCGACCTCCCGCTTTTGGGAAAGTCCTAACTTTTCAGCCGGAATGGTCATCAACAGCCCATACCATTTCCCGCTCGGTTTGCGCAATACCTGCGCGTTGCTATCCTGGAACGGGTAGTCCGCCTCGGTACCGTAGGTTTCCCTACAATACTGCAAAACCTGGGCGCGGTGCGGCTGAACGCCAAAACAAACAGACCCCACCCGGGCAAGAAAGGCATCCACCTCCTCGCGCAAGGCGGTCACGGTCCCGCCGCCGGAGGATGGGACATTGAACAAATCGTACTCCCAGCCGCTCTCCGAATCCAGAACTTCCACGCGGCAAGAGTGCCCCTGAATGCGATATGTAATGGAAAATCCGGCGGTTTGGGCTTTCTTTTTCAAAAGCCAATCCCCGTTTTCCTCAGGCAAAAAACCAAGCGCGCGCAGTCCGGATTCCTCCGCGGGGACCTCCGGAAAGCAGGATCGATACAGCATTCCCTTCTCCCCCCTTTTTACTTTTTCAGATCCCGGTAAAAGGAAAACCGCCAGGTTTTGGGGTCAATGTCATAAAAATCGCGCAAAAATGTCGAATCGGCGCGCAAAAGCGATTCTGCAAAAAGATCGGCGTTCTTCATGTTGCGCTCGTGCAAAATGGGATAGACGCAATCATCCGCAATGATCAGGTGCTCCAAAAGCGGAACGCCCAAACGATCCATCATTTTGATGATCTCTTCAGTAATTTGCAAATCATTTTCGGAAGGCACGGCAAATCCGTTTGGATGATTGTGCGCCAGCACCATGACCGATGCCTTGCGGAAAATGGCTTTTTCGGTGATTTTGCGGAGCGGGACCAGGGACTGATTGACCGTTCCTTCCGAAACCTTACTGCAATCGATCAGCGAAAGGCGGTTGTTCAAAAGCATCAAATACACGCACTCGGTGGCCTGTCCCACAAATTTGCGGCAAAGATACTCGCTGATAGAACTCAAAGTCCGGTAGGAGGGCGCTGTTTGAAGGGTATCGTTTGCATAGCGGCGCAACGTTTCACAAACCAGTTTGAGAAGAAACGCCGTATTTTCGCCGACACCGTCCTCGGCAACCAGCTCTTCGGGAGTTGCCTCCAACAGATTGCGGATCGAGCCAAACCGCTCCATCAAACGGTGGGCAAGTTCATTGGTGTCCCCGCGCGGAATGCTGTTATAGAGCAGACATTCCAAAATCTCGTGGTCGGAAAAACCGTCAAATCCGCTTTGAAGATACCGCCCGCGCATCCGCTTTCGATGTTCCTCGTGCATAAACGCCTTCCTCCCCTTCCGATTTTCTGTACACAACGCTTTCATTCTAATATGAATTGCCTGA
>CAMOHW010000117.1 GCA_946615525.1 uncultured Clostridia bacterium
CATTGCCGATACCAAAAAGTCTTTTGCTATTCCGAACGAGCCCGCAAATATTGACGGGTTAAACTTCCTTTCCGGAAAAGATTTGGACGATGTGAAGAAGACCGCCACTCTTGCAACTATTCTGGCACATGTGGATGGCGGCGTTCCCAATATTCTGATCGAGATGGATGAACGCAGTGAATTTGCGCTTGGCGAACTGATCTACTTCTTTGAACTTGCCTGTGCAATCTCCGGCTATGTTCTCGGTGTCAATCCGTTTGACCAGCCGGGCGTAGAATCCTACAAGAAAAATATGTTCGCGCTTCTCGGAAAGCCGGGATACGAATCCATGCGCGAAGAGTTGAACAAACGGTTGACATTTTAATAAAAATCCGTGAAATCCTGCAAAAGCCCTTGACTTTTCGGGTAAAAATTGGTATAATAAAAATACAGAAACGGTTCTTTGTCCGCTTCTGACTTGTGGGAGGTAATGCAAATGTTAAAATTGATTGTCGGTGTAAAAGGCACAGGAAAAACAAAAACCTTGATCAATCTTGTCAACGGTGCTTTGGAAGTTACCAAAGGGGATGTCGTTTGCATTGAAAAAGGAACGAAGCTCAGATATGATATCAAACCTGCGGCGCGGTTGATCAACGCCGAGGAATATATGATTTCGGATGGTCAATCGCTGTTTGGCTTTATCGCCGGGATCATTGCAAGCAACCATGATGTTACCGATTTGTTTGTGGACGGAACTTTGAAGATCTGTAACGGTGATGTTTCGGTCTTTGAAAAATTGGCGCAGGAGCTTGCAGGCCTTGCCGGCAAAGCAGGGGTCAATCTCACCCTTTCGGTTTCCATGCCGGAGGAAGATGTTCCGGCTTCGGTAAAAACGCTGCTCTAATCGCAACCCGGTTTTGCAAAAACCGCAGTTCTCCTGGTAAGAACTGCGGTTTTTTATGAAAAGTACCGCAAAATACAAAGAAAAGGAGGCCTCGCCATGATTCTCATCATTGCCGAAAAACCCAGTCTGGGGCGCAATATCGCCTCCGGGATCGGGCAAATGCAACGACGGGACGGATACCTGGAAGGACAAGGGTATCTCATTACATGGGCGTTTGGTCACCTTTTTTCTCTTTGCGATATTGAAACTTATAATCCCCAGCCAAACGGTTCTACCCGTTGGACCATGCAGAATCTTCCTTGTTTTCCCCGGGAGTTTCGCTTTGAATTGCGAAAAGGAGAAAACAAAAAGGCAGATGCGGGAACGGTCAAACAATTCGGCATTATTGCTACGCTTTGCAATCGTCCGGATGTAGATACCATCGTCAATGCAGGGGACGCTGACCGCGAAGGCGAGATCATTGTTCGTTTGTGCATTCAAAACGCTTTAAAAACACCTAAAACGCTTAAACGCCTTTGGCTTCCTGATCAAACACCTCAAACGGTCGCCGCCGCTTTGCAGGATATGAAGGACGAAAGCGAATACGATCTGCTTGCCGCGGAAGGATATGCCAGAACCTTTATCGACTGGCTCTATGGCGTTAATCTGACGCGCTATGCAACCATTCGTACCGGACGTCTCTTGCGCGTCGGGCGGGTCATTGTTCCCATTGTAAAAGCCATTTATGACCGTGATCTTGCCATTCGCAACTTTGTTCCGGAGGTCTATTATGCGGCGATCAGCAAAGAAAAGACCGATGGGGAAGAAATTGAACTGCTTTCCAAAAACAAGTTTGAAAAGAATGATTTGCAAAAAGCGGAGGAGCTTTGCCGCTTGTATAACGAAACCGGAGCCGTTGTTACTTCTGTGAAAAACAAGAAGGAAACGCTGTTTGCAGGAAAACTCTATTCACTTACCAAACTGCAAAACTTTCTTGGCAAAAAATATAAAATGTCCATGAAGGAGAGCTTGGAGATCGTTCAAGGACTTTACGAGCGCGGATTTTTGACCTATCCGAGAACCAACTCCGAATATCTTGCCACCGCTGAAAAGGACAAGATACGCCAAATTCTCGCCGGTTGCCGTAAAATCGGTTATCCGGTCAAGTTCAAGGATAGCAAGTCCATTTTTGACGATAGCAAAATCGAATCGCACTCCGCGCTGACACCGACCTATAAGATCCCGACCAAAGATCAACTTTCGGAGAAGGAAATGCAGGTCTATTCCACTGTTTTCCGCCGGTTTGTTGCCGTTTTTTGCGAGCAGGATTGCATTGTTTCCAAAACGGAGATCTCCATTGCCGTAGGCGAGTTGGAAACCTTCTTGCTCAAAGGTATGACCATGCTGGAAAAAGGGTGGACAAAGTATGATGACTACACCCAGAAAGATAAGATTTTACCCAATCTCAAACAAGGGGATGCAGTCAACATCAACTTCCAGCCCAAAGAAAAGGAAACCACTCCGCCAAAGCACTACACCATTGAAACGCTGAACAATTACCTGAAAAACCCTTTCAAAGAGGAAAAAAGTGCGGCAAAGGACGCTGACGCGGAGGGGGCGGAGGATGACAGCGCCGATTATAAGGCGATTTTTGAGGGGCTGGAACTTGGAACCGAGGCAACCAGGACCGGAATTATCGACAATGCGAGAAAGAGCGCCTATATTGATTTGAAAAAGGATGTTTACAGTCTTTTGCCGGGCGGGGAGTTTTTAATCGAATCGCTTGCCCAAATGCAGATCAATATGGATAAGTATAAAACTTCCCAACTGGGACAAGCTCTCAAAAAGGTATACCACGGCAAAATGCGCGTGGAGGAGAGCGTAAAACTGGCGCAGGAAGAGATTGCAGAGGTGTTTGCACGCGATCCGGAACCGATCGATTCGGTCATTGGGAAATGTCCTCTTTGCGGAGGCGATGTGCGGCGCAATAATTCCTTTTACGGCTGCTCCAACTATAAGGAAAAAGGGTGCAAATTCTCGGTCAATACCGTCATCTGCGGTAAGATGATCCCGATTGCGCAAATGCAAAAACTGCTCTCTGAAGGGAAAACCGACTTCATGGATGGCTTTGTTTCTCCACGCTCCGGCAAATCCTTCAGCGCAGCTCTGCTTTTGAAGGGAGAAAAAGCGGTTTTTGATTTTCCACCCAGATCGGTCGCTCAGCAAAATCCGCCGCAGGAACCGCCTGTGGGCGCCGGCGGGGAAATGCCGCCCCCGTTAGAACCGCCGGACGCTTAAAAAATACACGAAAAATAGAAAAAATCCATTGCAATTCCAAACAGAATTTGCTATAATTTTGTTTAGATATTATTTTTAGAATACCCCATGCGCTTTCCAACTCATATTATTTCAATTCAGAAAGAGGCATACCATGTATAAACAGGGATTTGACAACGACCTATATATCAAAACACAATCCGAACACATCCGCGAGCGTATTGATTTGTTTGGTGGAAAACTATACTTGGAGTTTGGCGGAAAGTTGTTTGACGACTACCATGCTTCGCGCGTTCTCCCGGGATTTGCGCCCGATAGTAAGATCCGTATGCTGATCCAACTGAAAGAGCAGGCGGAAATTGTTATCGTCATCAATTCCAATGATATTGAAAAGAACAAAGTGCGCGGCGACCTGGGCATTACCTATGATCTGGATGTATTGCGCCTGATCGACGCTTTCCGCAGTTTTGGACTTTATGTAGGTAGCGTTGTGCTTGCCCGCTGGCAGGATCAGCCGGCGGCAATCAAGTTCCGCAAACGCCTGGAAGCGCTTGGCGTAAAGGTTTATCGTCATTATACCATCCCCGGTTATCCTTTCAACATTCCCAAAATCCTCTGCGAAGAGGGCTTTGGCAAAAACGATTATATTGAAACATCGCGCTCTCTCGTGGTCGTTACCGCGCCCGGTCCCGGA
The DNA here is from genome assembly GCA_946615525.1 of uncultured Clostridia bacterium. GTDB lineage: Bacteria > Bacillota > Clostridia > Oscillospirales > CAG-272 > UMGS1865. Next base: position 3,834 of record CAMOHW010000117.1, read on the forward strand.
AGTGGGAAGATGGCTACCTGTTTGAGCCAACTTTACCATGATCACAAACGGGGAATCCCCTCCGGATATGCCAAGTTTGAAACATTCCCCATTTGGAATTTGCCTCTTCAACATCCTGTCAATGTCGCTTATGAAGCGGCTACTGCCGATCTGAAGGACGTCAACATGATCGACCCCTTCCATCTGGAGGCCTACGGCAAAACCGCTGTCAACTACAA
>CAMOHW010000118.1 GCA_946615525.1 uncultured Clostridia bacterium
CAAAAGCAGGGCATAGGCCAAAACCTCGCCGGTGCGGGAAATGCCCTTGCCGTAAAGAATGTCAAATTCCGCGGTACGGAAGGGAGGAGCTACCTTGTTTTTCACGATCTTGCACTTGACATGGTTGCCGTAAATATCGTTGCCGTCTTTGAGTTGCTCGGTCTTGCGGACATCAATGCGCACCGAGGCAAAGAATTTGAGCGCGCGACCGCCGGGGGTGGTTTCGGGGTTGCCGTACATGACGCCCACCTTCTCGCGGATCTGGTTGATGAAGACCACCACGCAGTTGCTCTTGGAAATAACGCCCGAGAGCTTGCGCATTGCCTGGGACATCATGCGCGCCTGAACGCCGACCATGCTCTGTCCCATATCGCCTTCAATCTCCTGGCGGGGGACCAGTGCGGCGACAGAGTCCACCACAATGGCGTCCACTGCACCCGAACGGGCAAGCGCCTCGCAAATTTCCAGCGCGTCCTCTCCGCAATCGGGCTGGGAAACCAGCAGTTCGTCAATGTTTACGCCCAGCGCCTTGGAGTAAACGGGATCCAGCGCGTGCTCGGCGTCAATGAAAGCGGCGGTTCCGCCGGATTTTTGCACTTCGGCAACAATATGGAGCGCAACGGTGGTTTTACCGGAGGATTCCGGCCCGAAGATCTCCACGATTCTGCCCCGCGGAACGCCGCCAATGCCCAGCGCCAGGTCCAAAGAGAGCGAGCCGGTATGCACTGCCTGGACTTCCATGTGGCGATTTTCGCCCAGTTTCATGATAGAGCCGGCACCAAAGTCGCGCTCGATTTGCGACATTGCCGTTGCAAGCGCTTTTTTCTTGCCTTCGGCATCCAGATCGGTGGGAACGAGAGATTTCAATTTTTTCGTAGCAGCCATAGTCCAAAAAATCCTTTCAGACGGCAAAAAAGCCGGTATTTTTGTGTGATGGCTTTATTATACAGGACTTTTTTCGGTTTGTCAAGGGGTTTTGCAAATATTTTTTCCAAAAGTGGAATATTATTTTTGACTAACCGATTTTGTGCGGATTATAAAGGCGCGAATATTCCGAAAAAGGAATGAAAAAAGGAAGCGCATATTGCAGGGGAACAAAAAAAGCAACCGCGCGGCGGTTGCTTTTTTTGATCATTTATTTTACAGTTTGCTGTAAATAACGGTTACATCCGGGTGCTGTTGCAGAATGGATGCCTGGACCAGCGGGGTGACCGGTCCGGAGACTGCCTTCTCAATAATTTCCTTTTTCGCGGGTCCGTTTGCGATCAAGAGGATCTTGCGGGCGCGCATGATGGAGCCGATGCCCATGGTGATCGCCGAGCGGGGCACTTCTTCAATGCTTTCAAAGAAGCGGGCGTTCGCCTGAATGGTAGAGGGGTGGAGCAAAACCGGATGCGTTTCTTCAATAAACCGGTCGCCCGGTTCGTTAAAGCCGATATGGCCGTCCAGCCCGATGCCCAAAAGTTGCAGGTCGATTCCGCCAAGCGTTTCAATGCGGCGGTCGTAGGCGGAGCACTCGGCGTCCACATCGGTTGCAAGCCCGTTGGGAACAAAGGTTTTTGCAGGGTCAATGTTGACATGGTCAAACAGATTTTTCTGCATAAAATAGCGGTAGCTCTGCGGATGATCGGCACTCAAACCGACATATTCGTCCAGATTGACGGATGTAATTTTGGAAAAATCCAGTTTTCCCGCCTGATACAGAGCGATCAGGTTTTGGTAAATGCCAACCGGAGAGGAACCGGTGGCAAGCCCCAACACAGCGTTGGGTTTGTTTTTGATCTGTGTGGCGATCAGGTCGGCGCCCAGGCGGCAAAGTTCTTCATAGGTATCAACAACTTGGTAATGAATCACGGGAAAAGCATCTCCTTTGGAGGGAATTATTCAAGTCAAACTCTTTGCCGGTATTTTCCGGGCGGAACGCCCATCACGCGGCGAAAAACGGTGTTAAAATAGTTTTGGTCGGCATAGCCGAGCGCGGCGGCGGTTTCGCCAACGCGCGCCCCGTCGCGGAGCATTTCGGCGGCGCGGCGGATCTTCATTTCGGTAAAGTAGCGCGCAACGCCCATACCGGCATAGCTTGCAAAGATCTTTTTCAGTTTGGAAAGACTCATGCGGCTCATTCTTGCAATATCGCCGGCTTGCAGATTTTCGGCAAGGTGTTCCTGCATCAGGCGCACGATCTCGGCATAGCAGAGCGCGCCGGAATGGGTGGAAACGCCGTTTTCGTGTCCGTTTTGGAATGCCAGCATCAGCCAGCGTTCCAGACGCACGCGCTGTGCGGCAAGCAACAGGACGTTGGAGTTGTGCAACCCTTCGCGGATTTCCGCCGCCATTTCAATAAACTCCTCGCGCAAATGATCGGTCGGCTCAAAAATGCGGCCGTCCGAGGGAAGGGAGAGCAGTTCGGCATGGAAGGAAAGGTTGATGACGTGCGGTTCCGAATCCTGCTCGGCGCGAATGCGGTGGAATTCGTCGGGTGTGTGCATCAGACACTGCCCCGCTGAAAGGGTATAAAACTTTTCCCCCGCGGTAATACCGACAATTCCGCTCAAAACATAAACGATCTCGTAAAAGGGGTGTGATTCTCCGGCAAAGTCATATCCTTTGCCGAAAATGCGATCCAGCGAAAAATGGAAGGAGGTAATGTTCGGGCTGCGCGGAATGGGAATATCGGTCATGGGTTCCGGTTTTGTCTTGATATATTCCGTAGCTTTTTTCAAATATTTATGCCCCCTTTCAAATAAAAATGCGCTTTTGGTGATTTTATACTCCAATCATAGCACATTTTGTAAAAAAATGCAAGAGGAAATTCTCTTCTGATGAAGAAAATAATTTTGATCTTTTGAGAAATGGTATCGCTCTTTTTACGAAGATTGGAAAAAAAGGCGGATTTTGCTTGACAAGATGTGACAAAGAGCGTATAATAAGGAAAAGAAAAAACCGGCAGAAAGGGCGTTCTCCTCTGCCGGTCCATCATTTGGAGGCGACCCGATCGTGTTTACATTACCGATTTCTATGCGGCCTTTACTGGCGCTTTCCATTGCCCTGATGGCGGGGCTTTGGATGTCCCGCGTGACCAAGCGTTGGAATCTGCCTGCCGTTACCGGATACCTGGTTGCAGGAATCCTTGTCGGCCCCTACTGTCTTGGGCAGATCGGAGCTCCGGGGCTTGGATTCGTCAGCGCGGCGGATGTAAAAAGTTATGATCTTATTTCCAAAGTAGCGTTGGGCTTTATTGCCATTGCCATGGGCAACGAGTTCCGCTTGTCCGAGCTCAAAAAAATCGGCAAAAAGGCAACCGTCATTGCCGTTTTCCAGGCGCTGACGGCAACCGTGTTTGTGGACATTGTGCTGATCCTGGTGCATTTCTGGCTCAAAGACAAGTTCCCCATTTCGGTGGCGATCACTCTGGGCGCCGTTGCGGCGGCAACCGCTCCGGCGGCAACGCTGATGGTGGTCAAGCAGTATAAAGCAAAGGGACCTTTGACCAAACTGCTTTTGCCCATTGTCGCATTGGATGACGCCGTCGGGCTTGTGGTGTTTGCCGTTTCCTTTGGGATCGGGCAGGCGCTGGACGGTGGCAAGGTGGATGTGATCTCGGTCGTGCTCAATCCGCTGATCGAAGTGGCCGCCTCGCTTTTGCTGGGCGCCGCGCTGGGATTTCTGTTCCATTTTTCGGAGCGTTTCTTCCATTCGCGCAGTAAGCGTATGAGCATTTCTGTGGCGTTTGTTTTTCTTGCCGTTGCGCTTTCTATGTTGGAGTTCCATATCGGCAGTGTCGACATCGGATTTTCCTCTTTGCTGGTTTGCATGATGTTGGGAACGGTATTTTGCAACCTCTGCGATTTCTCCGAGGAATTGATGGAGCGCATTGACCGTTGGACCGGACCTTTGATGGTGTTGTTCTTTGTCATCAGCGGCGCGGAGCTGGAGCTTGATGTGTTCAGCGATTGGCAAATCGTTGTGGTGGGTATCATCTACATTTTGTTCCGTTCGCTGGGCAAGATGAGCGGAGCCAATATTTCCTCCAAATTTATGAA
>CAMOHW010000119.1 GCA_946615525.1 uncultured Clostridia bacterium
TCATCCAAACCGGAAATTGCACCGTCCTTTATGTTGGCAAGGGCGTCGTGCTGAACATCTACGATAGCGGCACCCTGGTGGAGCATAGTTTCTACCTGGATGAAGAAGATCCGAATGCCGTTGCAGGCCTTGCGGTTGTAGACGATGCCATGACCGAAGAGGATGATTATCAAACCTTTACCGGCGGCTACATTACCGGCGGCTACAATGGCAACAATAGGGATAGCGTTTACGCCCCTGCCATTGACGTTTATGGCGGCGTAGTGAATATGTATGGCGGCGTGTTGATTGGCAACGAAAGCAACGGCCATGGCGGCGCAGTCCACGTCCATGACGCCGGTCAATTTACCATGGCAGGCGGTAGAATCATCTACAACCAGTGTCAGCACGCTGGCGCAGCCATCTTTGCCCGCGGCAACGGCACATTGATTCTTACCGGCGGCGAGATTGCCTATAACCGTTCCACCAACCATAATGTTGCTGGGGTGGCAACTGACGGAAGCGCAGAGCTGTATATGTCCGGCAACCCGTGGATTCATGATAACAGCGGTTCTGGCAACAGTTGTGACATGCTTTTGGAGACCAGAATCGTTTTGAATGGCGCGCTGACCAACACCCATAAGATTCCGGTCAAAATGAACATCGACGGTTCCACCGGCATATTCACCGAAGGTTGGAGCGAATTTATGGGCGATGCCGACCCCGCGGATTACTTTATCAGCACTGAGGGTTATACCATTGCCATCATAGACGGCGAAGCGGCACTTGTTGAAGGCAGTAGCCAGGATGACCCGCAAGGCGGTGGAGAAATCGAGCTCATCCCGATCGAAGGCCTCACGGCGATCACCGCCGAAATGCTCTCGGGCGATATGATCGACACCACGGGCCACCCCAGTGCAAACCTCTTTGAAGGCTTTGTGGCAAGCGACTGGTCGACGGTCAGCAGTATGGAATTCGACGCCGAAGGCACCATATACGTCATTTATGCCTTTGACGCAGACGGATTCTATGCTTGCCCGTTTATGAACGGGGTGTGCCCGCAGGACGGCGAGCAGATTCATGACGTTGAAACGACCATTGCAGAGCTGCGCAACATGATCAACGACGGCTTGCGGTTCTACTACACAAGCAGCGAACTGGGCGGCGGCCAGGGTAGCGACACCGGCACCGTGTCCGGTATTGCGGCAATCACCGCGGAAATGTTCTCGGACAATCTGGCTGATCCCGAAGCGAAGCCCAGCGCAAACCTCTTTGAAGGCTTTGTAGAAGGAAACTTCTCAGCTGTCAGCAACATGGAGCTCGACGTGAAAGACGTTGCATATGTCATTTTCGCCTTTGACAATCAGGGCTTCTACATATGCAGGTTTGAGGACGGCGTGTGTTACGATAGCGAACCCAATCATGATGTTGAAATGACCAATGCAGAGCTGCTCGACATGGTCAACCAGGGTGGGCAGTTCTACTACCCCACCGGCAGCCAAAGCGGCGGCCAAGACGAGCCGATCCCCGGCGGTGATGGTGTTGAACTCTCTTTGAATGACGGCGCAATTTATATTAACCCGAATGGTTATGCAAGATCGGAAAGCGGTTTGAGCAACCCGACCCCGTTCGTCAGTTCCGCGTCAAATCCGTATTTGATCAAGGATCAATCTATCGAGTGGTGCGACAATATCATTCAGATCTATAATTCAAATACCTCCACGGCCAATATTTACATCAGGCTCAAAGACGTAACTCTCAGAGCCCAAAGTTGGGCTAGTCTGTTCCTCATTAAGAACGCAAAGAACACCGTGAACATTACCTTGATCATTGAAGGAAATGTCACCTTTGCAGGCGGCTCCGGACAGCAGATTTTCAGCTCGCAGGGAAGCAATTCGCCTACGGTCCATATCATCATTGACCAAACGACCTTCGGCGGCACGTTCAACGCGGAAATTTCCGACGGGCTCACTTACGCTGAAAGCGGCACAATTGATGTCAGCTACGTATAAAATCGCTGACAACACAACATCATAAATTACCGTTCCCATTGGAGCATCAATGGGAACGGCAATGATAAAAAATTTTTCTTGGAGGAAAGAAAAAATGAACACCATGCTCAAAAAAGCACTTGCCGAGTGCATCGGCACATTCGTTCTCGTTTTCGCCGCTTGCGGCGTAGCGGGTGCAACCGGCGGCAGCCTTGTCGCTACCTCTTTGGCATTTGGACTTACCATCGTTGCTATGGCATATTCCATTGGCCGCGTGAGCGGATGCCACATCAACCCCGCAGTTTCTCTTGGATGCCTCTTGACCAAGCGCATGAACCTTAAAGAGTTCGGCATTTATGTTTGCAGCCAGATCGTTGGTGGTTTTGCCGGTGCTGCTCTCGTGTTCGGACTGTTCAAGGCTTCGTTCTTGACGAACTTCCCGAAGGGTGACGCTTGCAACTATGCTCTCGGCTTTGGCGAAAACGGCCTGACCGTTTGGGGCATTATCGGCGCACTTGTTACCGAGATCGTTCTGACCTGCATTTTCGTCTATGTCATTCTCAATGTTACCGACGAGAAGGCAGGCACCAGCAAAAAGGCCGGCATCATCATTGGTTTGACCTTGACGCTCGTTCACCTCATCGGCATCAACCTGACCGGCACTTCGGTCAACCCCGCTCGTAGCATCGCAACCGCACTCTCGGCTCTGATCTACAACGGCACGACCGATGCTCTTGCTCAGGTTTGGATGTTCATTGTTGCTCCTCTTGCAGGCGCTGCCCTTGCCGCAGTTCTTTACAAGACTCTGAACACCGAGAAAGAATAATAAAACAGAAAAATCAATTCAAACAAGAGAGCCGCCTTCTGGCGGCTCTCTTGTTGCATATATTTTTTGTTTGTAAAAGGGCGTTTTGTTAAATATGTCTTGAAAAAAAAGGGAAGATATGGTAAAATAATATGGTAATCTTGCTACGGGTCGGTACCCGGAACATACACCTTTACGGAGGAATTGGTCATGCGGTATTATCTTGCCATTGATATCGGTGCGTCCAGCGGGCGGCATATTGTCGGCTGGCGCGAAGGCAACGACTTGAAAACCGAAGAAGTGTACCGCTTTCCTAACGGGGTAACCGAACTGGACAGCCACCTGACATGGGATATTGATGCTCTTGTGTCCCATGTAAAAGAGGGAATCAAAAAGGCAAAGGAACGCTTTGGCGAAATTGTGAGCTTGTCGGTTGACACCTGGGGTGTGGACTATGTCCTGATGCGCGGTGACAAAGCGGTGCGCCCCTGCTATGCCTATCGGGATAGCCGCACCGAAGCCGTGATTCCGAAGGTCCACGAAAAAATCGATTTTACGCAACTCTATCGGCATACGGGCATCCAATTTCAGCCCTTTAATACCATCTATCAACTCTATGCCGACAAACTTGCCGGACGGCTTGAGGGTGTGACGGATTTTTTGATGATTCCGGAATATCTGATGTATCAACTCTGCGGAGTTAAAGCGCACGAATATACCAATGCCACTACAGGTGGCATGATCGGCGCCGGGACAGGGGCGTTTGATCCCGCGATCATAGAGGCGCTGGACCTTCCGAAACACCTGTTTTGCAAGCTGCAACCGCCGGGAACGGTGATTGGAGAATATGAAGGAATCAAAGTTGTCCTTTGCGCCACCCATGATACGGGTAGTGCGGTTGAGGGCATCCCGATGGAGGAAAACGCGCCGTATATTTCTTCCGGCACCTGGTCGCTTTTGGGTGTAAAGACCGAAAAGCCGATCACCAATGAGGCGTCAGAGCTTGCCAACTGGTCCAACGAGGGCGGTGTTGGTTACAATCGGTATCAAAAAAATATCATGGGGATGTGGCTGATTAACCGCCTGCGCGACGAGCTTTGCCCTGAAACATCCTTCAAAGAGATCGAGGCGGAAGCCCAAAAAAGCCGCTTTGAGGAAACGGTGGATGCCAATTCCTCTGCATTTCTCGCTCCCGAGAGCATGAAGGCGGCGTTTGACGCGGCGCTTAC
>CAMOHW010000120.1 GCA_946615525.1 uncultured Clostridia bacterium
CGGACCAGGATCTTTTCACCCATTCCGTAGGTCAACAAGTCGGCGCGGCTATCCACAAGGACCGAGCGGCGAACACGGTCCTCCCAATAATCGTAGTGGGCAAACCGGCGGAGTGAGGCCTCCAATCCGCCCAGGATGATCGGAATATCGCCGTATGCTTCCCGAATGCGGTTAGAATAAACGATCAGGGCGCGGTCGGGGCGTTTTCCGGGTTTGCCGCCGGGGGAATAATAATCAAAAGATCGGCGGCGTTTGGCGGCGGTGTAATGGGCGACCATACTGTCAATGTTCCCGGCAGATACCAAAAAGCCCAGCCGAGGTTTTCCAAATTCACGGAAGGCATCGCAGGAGCGAAAATCCGGTTGTGCGAGGATCGCAACGCGGAATCCTGCGTCTTCCAGAACGCGCGAAATGATCGCCGTGCCAAAGGATGGGTGATCCACATAGGCGTCGCCCGAAACATATACAAAATCCGGTCGATCCCAACCGCGTTCCATCATTTCGGCGCGGTTCAGCGGCAAAAATGTCGATGCGTCCATTTGGAAAACCTCCTTTTGTCAGGATTCGGATTCAGAGTCGGTTTTTTCTTCGTGGGTGCGAAAGCCGGGGTGAAAACCGTCAATTTCACCGCGTTGCATTGCACCGAAAATACGGTGCCGCAGTCCGCGATGCTCGCGCTCCAGGGAGGCAAGCAGGCGCTTCATCGATTCCCGTTCTGTGTTTTCATCCGCAGGACAAGATGATTTGACGACCGGAAGCTCCATTTTTTGCGCGAAGTAGCGAACGTCCTTTTCCGGCAAATACAACAGCGGGCGAATCAGGCGGATCTTCCTGCGCGAAAGGTAGGAAACGGGCGAAAAACAGCCGATCCGCCCTTCAAAAAAGAGGTTGAGCATAAAGGTTTCTACGGCGTCGTCAAAATGATGCCCGAGCGCCACCACATTGCAACCGATCTCGCTGGCATACCCGTGCAGGGCGCCACGACGCATTTTGGCGCAAAGCGAGCAGGGATTACTCTCTTTGCGAATGTCAAAAACCACTTTTGCAATGTCGGAAGGAACAATGTGATAGGGAACATCCAATTTTTCACAAAGCGCGCGGATGGGGGTAAAATCAGCCGGCGGCTCAAACCCCATATCAATCGTGATTGCGCAAAGCGTGAAGGGGACGGGATAAAAGCGGCGCAGTTCCGCCAGGGCATAAAGCAGGGTAAGCGAGTCCTTTCCCGCCGATACTCCCACTGCAACGCGGTCGCCGGGGTGGATCATGTCATAATCCTCCAGTGCGCGGCGGGTATAACTTAAAAGATGTTTTAAAGGTTCCATAAATCAATCGCCTTTTTATTTTGTTTCAAATGCCTGTTTCTTCAAAGGAGCAGGTGGCATAAATCTGTTCTGCCTCAGGGGTCATTTTGCGGGAACCGCCTTTTTCGGTTCCTTTTTCATAAAGGAAAAGCGGCGGCAAAACGCGCAGACCGGGGGATGCGTCCTTGACCGCTTCGGTCAGCACCGCGCAGGGAGGAGCGCATTTGTCGGCATGGACAAAGATGGTCCGCTTTGGTTCCAGCCGGTTTTCACGCAGGGCGGCGTAAAGGTCGCAGAGGCGCTCGGAACGCCAAACGGTTACAAACCGCCCGCCCGAGCCAAGCAAGCGCCCTGCACAGGCGCAAAAATCAAAGATATCACCAAAGCATTCGTGCCGTGCAATCTCTTTTTCGGGGGCAAGATTTGTTTTGCCCGATCCTTTGGCAAGGTAGGGCGGATTGGAGACCACAAGAGTCGGTTGCTTGGGAAAATCTTTTGCGCCAATCTCCCGGAGGTCCCGGCAAACCGGAAAAACCCGGTCGGAAAGTCCGTTGAGGGCGGCGTTCTTTGCAATCAATTCAGAAAAAGCCGGTTGAACTTCTACCGCGGCGACCGATTGCACCTTTTTGGTGGTTGCCAAAAGCAACGAAACAATACCGGTTCCGCCGCCAAGTTCCACGGCAAACGCAGAGGGCATGGGGCGGGTAAAAGCGGCAAGCAGATAGGCGTCGGTCCCAAAGGTCAAGCCGTTTGTTTTTTGGATCAGACGCAAATTTTCGTTTACTTCGTCCAAACGCTCGTCCAGCAAAAGGGAAAAATCAGATTTCATATACAATCTCCAAGTTCGGAATGAAAACGGCGGAGCAGAAAAAGGATTCTGCTCCGCCGGATTTCGCCGAAGATGTAATTATGCTTCGGCAGGTGCTCCAACAGGGCAAACGCCTGCGCAGGCGCCGCAACTGATGCATTGATCTGCATCAATTTCATATTTGCCGTCGCCTTCGCTGATCGCTCCAACCGGGCATTCGCCGGCGCAAGCGCCGCAAGCAACGCAATCATCGGAAATCTTGTATGCCATTGTTTTGTCCTCCTACAAAATTTGGTTCAATACTATTCTAACATATTTTTTTGAATTTGCAACACTTTCCAAGAAAAAAGTTCAATTTTTTATTCGGCAACTGTGTCACCGGAATTGGAATCATCGTTTTCATCTTCTTCTGCGGCGCGTTTTCCTTTGGAAAGCAGAATGGCATCCTCGCGCTTGTAGAGCTTGAAAGATTCGGTATCGGCAAAGCGCACGCGAATGGTTCCGGCAATGGGGTTGTTTGCAACCACCTCACCAACGCCGTCCGCGGTTTTGACTGTGGAGCCGACCGGAGGCGTCAATTTCAGCTCTTGTGCATAGGATTCGGTCTCATAGCGCAGGCAGCACATCAGTCTGCCGCAGGTGCCGGAGATTTTTGCCGAATTGAGAGAGAGTCCCTGTTCTTTTGCCATTTTGATGGAAACCTGAACGAAATCCGAAAGGAAGGATGCGCAACAAAGCGGGCGACCGCAGGCACCCAGTCCGCCCAGGAGCTTTGCCTCATCGCGAATGCCGATTTGTCGCAATTCGATCCGCGTATGGAAAATGCCGGCAAGGTCTTTTACAAGTTCGCGAAAATCCACGCGCCCTTCAGAGGTAAAGTAGAACAGCAGTTTGGAATTGTCAAAGGAAAACTGCACATCGATCAACTTCATGGAAAGCCCGTGTTCCGCCACCTTCTTGCGGAAGACCTCTACGGCTTCTTTTTCCCGTGCGCGGTTTTCCTCGTTCACATCTTTGTCTTCCTGCGTTGCCAAACGGAGCAAAGGACGCAGCGGCGCTTGTAGGTCTTGTTTGGAGATGATTCGATTTGGGAATGCAATTTCTCCAAATTCCGGACCGCGCGCCGTATCTACTACAACGGCATCTCCCTGCCGAACGGTTTTGCCCTTGGGATCAAAGTAATACACTTTGCCGGTGGAACGAAACCGAACGCCAATAATCTCGGCGCGATCTTCCGGCGGGATTGGACGCGTGGAGAAAACCGAGGGGATGGAATCCAGCGCAAATTCCTCCACATCCGGCAATTCGACAGATTCCGTTTTGGGGGTTGCTTGGACCTGCGGGGAAGTTACAAAGGAAAGTTCCGATTTGGGCATTGGCGCCGTTGGCTTTGTGCCGTCGGCAGATTGTAGCACGATCTGCGCCCGCAATTCTTCCATAGAGAGGGTTTCGGCCTCGGTTGGCTGACCGTAGAGATCGGCGATCCCGCGGTTTTTCTCGCGGTTTCCTTTCCCGCGGTGGCGGTTCCGGTTACGGCGATTTTTGCCATGGCTGTTTCCACCCTGATTATTTGGAGCGGATGAAAAGGGCGCTTGCTCCTGCGGTTGGCGATTGGTCGGCTGTACGGCTTGTTGCGGGGCTTGTTTCCGATCCCCGCCGCCATGGTGCCTTCCACCGCGGTGGCGGCGACGGTTTCGCCCTTGACCTGCACCGGGAGCGGTATTATTTTTTTGTTCGTCACTCATAATTGAGAAGATCCTTTCTTTGGATGGTGAAAAAATCAGGATAAAAGTCCGGTTTGCATTGCAAAACGGGTCAAAGTCAGGCGGACGTTTGCGTTCCGGTAGAGCGCGTCCATCGC
>CAMOHW010000121.1 GCA_946615525.1 uncultured Clostridia bacterium
CTGGAAAAATTGGAGCAGGAGCAGGATCGCCTGACGCTGGAACTGTCCGAGGCGCAACTCAAAAGTCCGGTTCTGACGCAACAACAAATTCTTTACGGACTCACAAGATATCGTAATCTTGATTTTAATACTCTTCGTGGTAAACGAGCACTCATCGACGGCTTTTTACATAAGGCGTTCCTCTACGACGGATATCTTGTTCTTACTTGTAACTACAAGGAAGGCGACGAGGAGATTTCGCTTGAAGACATTGAGAAATCAGGCGTTGCGAAGAAATTTGAAGCACAAAAAAACAAACCCGAACAGGAGTGTTCGGATTTGTTAAAGATTGGTGACCCATCGGAGAGTCGAACTCCGGACACCATGATTAAAAGTCATGTGCTCTACCTTCTGAGCTAATGGGTCGTCCCTTTTTGGAACGCCTAAATATTATAGCACAAATCGCCCGGTTTGTCAAGATTTCCGGTTTCGTGAAAATAGCAGAATGACGGCGCTTTTCGGCGCCGTTTTTTGTTCAGTTTGCACTTATTTGGCGTCTAATCGGGCAAGCAATTCCCTTTTTGCAAAGGTTGCCATTTGCCCGATATTTTCGGGGATCATGCCCGGCAGGACCGGTGTGAACTCCCCGTCCTCGATCTCGCTTTCCACCACCTGCGAGCGAGCGCGCCAAAGCCAGAGTTTATCCCAAAACGGTTTGCCCGCGGGGTTCAAGGTCCCTCCAAAATTGATCACGCAAAATGCCCGGCTGCGGATGGCTTTGGGGATCAGGCGCTCGCAATATTCCGGAAAACGGTCGGTAAAGCCGCAACACAGGAATATTCCTATGGGATAAGCGCTTTTCCCTTCCATCTGCTTCAAGAACGCCTCCGTATTTTTGAGCAGTTTTCCGCGGCGGACAGAACTGCCCACCACCAAAACATCATCCGGGCGCAGTTCCGGCGTTTGGGTTTGCAGATCCACGGTCAGGCACTCGGTATGGTTCATCTCTCGCGCCAACCGCTCCACGCATTGGCGGGTAAAACCGTTTGCGCTTTCATACAAAATCACGATCCTTGCCATGCCGAGCCCCTCCTTTCCCTTTTTGCGGACAAGAATAGTTTACCACATTTCGGGCATTCTGTAAAGTATTTTTTTGCATTTTGTCGCTGTCTGTCTTTTAGACATTGACAAAAATTAATACTTGACAAAATCCTTTGGATTTGATATACTGAAAAAAACGAAACCGTCAAAAAAAAGGAGGGTGCGTTTGGATGAACAACCTGACCAAACAGGCAATTGCCGCTTCGCTTGGCAAACTCCTGCAAGAACGCCCGATCGCGCAGATCTCGGTCAAGGATGTTTGCGCCGACTGCGGCTTGAACCGGCAGACCTTTTACTATCATTTCCAGGATATTTACGATCTGCTTTTCTGGATGGTGCGCAAAGACATTGCCGCCTACTATCATGCACAGCAAATTATTCCCGCAAACATGAGCGATTATTTGTATTCCCTGTTCGGCTATTGCCAAGAGCATAGCCGACTGGTGCGCCATGCCTACAATTCGGCAAACCGCATCCGCTACGAAACCGCGTTCCGCGACGAATCCGAGCCGCTGTTGCGCCGCAAATTGGAATCCTACGAGAACTTTCGTCTGCTTTCCAAAGAGGACGCCGATATGCTCATCTCGTTTTACGCATATAGCGCGGCGGCGCTCTTTTTCCGTTGGGTGGAATCGGGAATGCCGCAATCCTTCAGCGACAGTTTCTCCAAATACTGTATGCTCCTGGACGAAAGCGTGAACGCGCTGTTGTTGAAGTTTTCAAAGTAACCTTTCCCAAAAGTTTTTGGAAAAGGGGAGAATGCGAGAGGGGGAGAACTTTTTGCAAAAAGTTCTCCCCCTCTCGCGGCCTTATTCCCTTTACTTTTCCTTATAATACAGCCCGCAATGGCAAAGCCCTTCAAAGTCGGGGTCTGCAATTTGATCCCGGAACTCCTGGCACATACATTTGAACTCCGGGCGTTTGCCCACGCGGCAGGGGCAGTAGCCGTCCTTGGCTTTCAGTCCCTCTTGGATGAGTTTGACCTGTTCTTTGTCGTCGTTGAATCGGATTTTCATATCGTTGCTCCTTTGGGGGCTTTTTTTATCATTATACCAAATTGTTTGCCGTTTTGCAAGCAGGCGCTTCAAAAAATTGCGGGGCGCGAAATCCGCGCCCCGTTTGAAAGAAATGTTATTGCAAGGTATAGTTGCCGGAAGAAATACCGCTCGCCCAGATCCAACCGCTGGAAACGCGGTTTTTCAGGGTGAAGGTATAGCTGGTTCCGTCATAGGTGAAGGTATGGCTGCCCGCCGAGAGCGTGCCGCTGTAAGTGACGTAGCCGGAGGGGAGCGAAGAACCCGCGTTCATACCGCCCATACCGAATCTTCCGCCGCCGGGACCTCCGCCCATGCCTCCCGAAGAAGGCACGGTGCCCAGCGCAAGGATGATGCCGCCGGTGACCGAAACGGTGTTGTCGGCGTCCACCGCCGCGGCATTGCCCTGGGAGTTGGCGTTCGGATTGCTGACCACCACAAATCCGCCGGTCTGGTAGTAACTGCCGTTGGCGTCCACACCGTCCACATCGCCGCCCGCGACTTCTACGTAAACCTTGCCGCCCGAAACCGTAATGACGCCGTTGGAGGTGTTTTTGGTCGAGCCCTGCGCGTTGATGCCGTCGTCGGTGGCGTAGATGTGCACTTCGCCGTCGGTAATATTGACATAATGCCCTTCCAGCCCCTCGTAGGCGGTCACAATACTGATGACGCCGCCATCGATCTGCAAAGTCCCGTCGGCATGAATGCCGTCATCCGCCGCCGCAATTTGGATCGAGCCGCCGCCAATGGTAATGTTTCCAAGCGGTGTTTCTCCGTTTTCCAGGGAGTTGTCGCTGTTGGCGTGAATGCCGTCGTCTTTGCAGTAGATCTCAATGGTCCCGCCCGAAACGGTGATCTGGTTATCCGCCTTGATGCCCTTGGAGCTTTCGGCGCTCTTGTTCTTGTTGCCGCTCGACATTCCAAAGCCGCCGTAGGAAGAGGTGCTTGTGGTTGTAGTTTTCAGACTGGAAACGGTATAGGAAGAATAGGAGTTGGTTTTGATGAGAACGCTTGCCGAGCCGGAGATGACCACATCATAGGCGGCGTCGATCCCGTCGCATCCGGCGTAGAGTTCCAGCGTTCCGCCCGAAATGGTGACCGTTCCACGCTGATTGCCCTTGGAGGAAATATCCGAGTTCTCGGTTTTCAGCGCGTCGCCCGCCGAGGAAATGGCAATGATGTTGCCCGACTTGACGGTGAGCGAATCGTTGCCCTTGACGGCATTGTTGGGCGCCGAAACATAAAGGGTGAGGTTCTTAATTTCCAGGTCATCCTTGGTGTGAATGCCGTTGTTGTAACTTGCCTCCACCACCAAAGAGCCGGAGCCGAGAAGATCAAGGTCACAGCAGGCGTAAATAGCGCCCTTGCCGGTGGTATCGTTCTCGTTGGTTTGCAGAGGGCGGGTATCTTTGATCTCGTTGTAGGTCCCCTCTGCCGCATTGATTTTGACCTTGTCGGCATTGTCGATATAAATTGGAGAATCAGTAGAGCAGGTAATGGAAGTGCCGCTCAGAATCAGCGTAACTTTATCATCGTCACCCGCTTGCACCACCACTTGACCGTCCGAAAGCACGCCGGAAAGGGTGTATTCGCCGGCGGCGGTAATGGTATAAACGCTGCCCGACTGCGTGTATCCGTTTGCGACCGTGGTCGTAATGGTAAAGTCGCCGGTAATTTCAGTCGCGCTGTCCTTGGCGTTGTCGGCTTGATCTGCCACCGTTGGCTCGGAGGTAGAAACCGTTTCGGTATCGGCCGCCTGTTCCGGGGTCAGGACAGAAGGGGCATTCGCGGCGATGGTGGCGTAA
>CAMOHW010000122.1 GCA_946615525.1 uncultured Clostridia bacterium
GCGGCTTTCTCCTCCTCGGTTTCGGGATAGGAGAAATCCAGCAGACCGACATAGCGGGCAGGATCTATGGCATAAAGGAAGAGATAGAGGCGCGGCCCCTGATCTTTGCCCAAAAGCAGTTGATACACCGCCTTGAAAAACGCGCTTTGCAAGGGGCGCAGTTCCTTGGATTCAGCAAGGGACGGGTAAACTTTTTTGGGAATATCGTAAAGCGCGGTATTCAAGCCATCAAGGTCGTATCCGCCTTTCAGGATGGTGTCGTGCAGCAATGCGATCGCCTGTTTTTCCTCGGCGGTCAAGGTGTTGTAAACATCCCATGCGCGATATTTGCGCAAACGGTTGACCTGATCGGGCGCGCACTGTTCCAACCAGTAACGGGCGCGGTCAAGCCGGTCGGCAAACTGCTCGTAGGAGTAGGGCGTTCCGATTTTGCCAAAAACCGTTTCCAACATGGGAATGTTGAAATCCACAATGGAGCCGAGCTGCACCAAAAGCGCCATGGGAACGGTAATGACATCTCTGCCCGCAACGGTGCAGTTATACATGATTGCCTGTGTTGCCTCGTTTGCGGTTCCGGCACGGCAATCGTTGAGCATTTTGTCATACTCGAAATACTGGCGCAAAATACCGTCGTCAAAGCAAAAATCAAACGCTTTGGTCGGCTCGGTTTTGGAATAGAGCCAAAGGATGATTTCGGGCTGGTAAAGTTTGAGCAGAGTGTCGGGCGTGAGGTTGAGTCCGGTCGAACCCGACATTTTGCCGGTCATTCCCTTGATGCCGATGAACTCATAGCCCTGGAAAAGCGGCGGCTCATATCCGAAAATCTTTTTGGAAACCAGCTTCGCGTTGGAATAGGAACCGGTGGGAGCGGCATGGTCCTTTCCGCCCGGCTCAAAATCCACTCCCTCATAGCGCCAGCGCATAGGCCAGTCCACCTTCCAGGAGAGTTTGCAGTTGTGGTCGGTGCGAAAATCAAAGGTTCCGCTGTGCCCGCAACGGCAGGTATAGGTTGCGGTGGTGCAATCCTCGGAGAGCGAGGTGATGGTGGTAAAGTCGGTGCGGCACTTGGGGCAGAAGATGGTTGCGGGATAGTAATTGGCCTTTTCGGCGTCATGCTCGGCGCGCAGTTCCTCGGGCGTTTTGTCGGCATCCTTGGTCTTAAAAGAATCCAGAATCTCAAAAATATCGCCGCGGCGGCGGAGCGCTTCCAGAATATCCTCGGTATAGGTGCCTGCGCGGTAGAGGTCGGCCTGGTAACGGCAATCCAACTCAATGCCGAACTTTTTCATGGATTCCAAAAACTCCGCCTCAAAGTGCTTGGCAAAGTTTTCGTGCGTTCCCCAGGGGTCGGGAATATCCACATAGGGGCAACCGATATATTTATCGTATGTGTCGCCAACCACCTCGCGCACGTTTGCCGGGATTTTGCGGCAACGGTCATACTCATCCCAGGAGAACAAAAGGCGGGCTTTCTTCCCCTTCTTTTGCAGGGCACGGGCAACAAAATAGGAGGTGACCACATCGCGGAAGTTGCCGATGTGGATGGAGCCGGAAGGACTGATGCCCGCGGCGCAAACATATTCTTCTTTTTGGGGGTTGCGGTCAATGAGCCGCTGTGCAATTTCTTCTGACCAATGCATGGTGCTTCCTCTTTCTTACCAAAATGTATCCATATTTTAGCATACTGTTACCGTTTTGTCAACCAAAACGGACAAAAACAAGGAAAAAGCGGTCCTTTCCGGACCGCTTTTCTTATGCCGACCGCAAAGCGCGTTCCAGCCAGATCAATCCCATGGAGAACGCGTCGGTCAAGCCCTTTTTGTTGCCCTGCATCAAAATCTTGTTCGGGTTTTTGGAGTCAATGACCTGAATCAAGATATTTTCGGGCGCGCCGGTTTCTTTGTTATAGGAGAAAATTTCCAAAATCAAAATGCATTTCTCGGTCATATCGCCGTAGCAAATGGTGTCGCCCTCACGCACCAGCGGTTTGCCGAGATATTCCAAATATTTGCCGCTGACAAGCGGTCGTTTTTCCTCTGCCATGTCTGCCTCCTTCAAAGAGTTTATGGAGTTGTTATTATTATATCATTCTTTTTCCCGCTTGTCAAGGGCTGGCGCGCATTCATTTTGCGCTTTTCCCGCAACGATCGGATTTTGCCGCAAAAGTTCGGCCGGGGACGCCGGGCGCGGCAGGCAAAGTGCATAGAGCGATGCCGCTTTTTTTGCCAGTTCTTCTTGGCGCTGTGCCGCCAAAAGATCCGGAACGCCGGCATTTGCAGTAACCACAGGAATATCCGCCGTTTTACGCACCGAAGCCAAAAACGATCTTCCCGTTTGATTGGCGGCAAGCAGACGCGTATATGCCGGCGGAGCAAAAAGATCTTCTCTTTTTACACCGGTCAAAAGAAACAGCAACGCGCGGCGCAGTCTTGCGTTGGGATATTTTTTGGTTGCCGCAAGGGCAAGGAGCGCATTCAGGTCGGTCGCCTCATTTGCGGCAGCTTGTAAACGATTTCCAACTCCCCCGCCCGCTTCGGCAACCTCGGAAAAATCCTCGGTCGGCATTTGCCGCAGACTCCAAAGAACGGCGGAAGAAGCGGCTTGCAAACTTGCCGGAAATCTGCCGGCGCCGGCCTCCCGTTGCAGGATCTTTTGCTCAAATTCGGGCATCCATGGGGGGATGGTATGGATTTTTCCCTCAAAAATTGCTTTTCGTAATGCGGCGGCAGAAGGAACCGTTTGCTCGTTCAAGGTAAGATCATGGTCATCGGCGCCGATCCGTTTGACGGCGTGGGGGGTGAGATTTTTTTGCTCGTTTTCAATCGCGCGCAGATAAGCGATCGCCAAAATATCGTTTGGAGAAAGCGGTTTTTGCTGACCGCAAAAATCGGCAAGCAGTTGAAAATACAGTGCCGCCGTTCCAATATTCCCTTCGCCCGACCGTTTTGCATATTCGGCGCGAAAAGCCGGGCTTTGCGCGGTGGCGGCAAGGCGGGAAAGCTGAGCAAGATCGCCGCTCTCGCTGCCAAACCAAAGATCGGTTACACCCAATCGCGAAACGATTGAAACGCCAGCCGCTGCAAAGGTTTCGGCACTCGAAGCGGCATAGGGGAACGGAAGCTCCAAAACGAGATCGGCTCCCATACCCAAAAGGATCTCCGCCCTTGCGGACGGGGAAAGGATTGCCGCCTCGCCGCGTTGGACAAAAGGTCCGCTCAACAGACAGATCACGCAATCGGACGCTTTTTTGACCTGCTCGATCAAATAGGCGTGCCCTGCGTGCGGCGGATTGCATTCACAAATCACGGCACCTGTTCGCATACCGGCGGTTCTCCCCCTTTTTCAAACTGGTTTTGTGTGTTCATTATAGCATGGAAAATCCCGCCTGTCAATGAATCGGCAAGCAAAAAAAGCGGGAAGTCAAAAAATCCGAAAAAACCTATTGACAAAACCTTGAAAAACCGTTATAATAATTGTTGTCGCGCATGAAGAAGGACGAAAGCGGGGTGGGCACATGATTTTGGATATGCGACCCATGCTCCGTGGCGAGGTCAATCGCCTGGCGATCGACTATTCTTTTTTGCCCCGTTTGCCCGAAGGCGTTGAGCCGAACGGCAACACCAGCGTTTGCGGTGAGGTAACCGACAACGCCGGCTATATGCGCCTGACGCTGACCGCCACCGTGGGCTACCGCGGGACCTGCGCGCGTTGCCTGGAAGCGGTAGAAGGAGTCTTCCCCGTAGAGCTGGCACGCACCGTTGCCTCCGAAGGCACACTGACGCAGGCACAGTTGGAAGAAAACGTTGACGAATACGCCGTGATCCAAAACGGCTTATTGGATTTGGACGAACTGGTCGGCGAGGAGATTTTTTTGACCTTTCCGATGCGCGTCCTTTGCTCGCCCGACTGCCCGGGGCT
>CAMOHW010000123.1 GCA_946615525.1 uncultured Clostridia bacterium
CGTTTTATATGGAGCGCGATTTTCGCCGCGCCGTAGAGGCGGCAAAAGCAATGGCAAAACCGGGAGATACCGTTCTGCTTTCTCCCGCTTGCGCCAGTTTTGACGCCTTTCGCAACTTTGAAGAGCGCGGGGAAGTATTTTGTAAAATCGTCAACACATTTTGAAAGAAAAAAGAAGTAAAAAAGGGGTACCACCATGCAGTTTTCCCAGGAATTGATCAGTCTTGCCGCCGCGGCGGAAACCGCGCTTGCCGGGCGCTTTGCCGCCATTGACGCGGTTGCGTTTGCAAACACCGATCGCGTTATGGATTCTTTTCGCGCCCACCGGGTTTCGGATTCCATGTTCCAATCCAGCAGCGGCTACGGGTTTGATGACAAAGGGCGCGAAACACTGGACGCGATTTTTGCCGAACTGATGGGCACCGAGGCGGCGTTTGTCCGCCACAATATCGTCAGCGGAACGCACGCGCTTTCCATTGGGTTGTTCGGGTTGTTGCGCCCGGGAGATATCCTCTATTCGGTTGCGGGAAAACCCTATGACACCCTGGAACAAGTCATTGGCATTTCAGGCAAGGCGGGCGACGGCTCGCTTGCCGATTTTGGCGTTTCCTATCGCCAGACCGAGCTGAACGCCGACGGCAGTTTTCGCACAGACGAGATTTTGAACACGCTGAAAACCGAGCCGCAAATCAAGGTGGTGTTCCTTCAGCGCTCCAAGGGATATCTCAACCGCAAAACCCTGAGTGTGGAGCAGATCGGCGACTTGATCCGCAAGATCCGCGAGATCAAACAAGATGTTTTCGTGGTGGTGGACAACTGCTACGGTGAATTTGTAGAGACCCGCGAGCCAGGACACGTAGGCGCCGATCTTGTCATCGGTTCGCTCATCAAAAATCCGGGCGGCGGAATGGCGGAGTGCGGTGCCTACCTTGCCGGAACGGCGCGCGCCGTGGAGTTGGCAAGTTACCGGCTGACCTCGGTTGGCGTAGGCGTGGAGCAGGGTGCAACATTGGGGCAAAACAAGTCGCTTTACAAAGGGGTGTTCTACGCGCCGCATACGGTGGCGCAGGCGCTCAAAACCGCGCTGTTTGCCGCCTATGTGTTTGAAAAACTCGGCTATACCGTCGAACCAAAGTGGGACGAGCCCCGCTACGATATTATTCAAACGGTGCAAACCGGCTCTGCCGAGGGGCTTTGCGCTTTTTGCCGCGGCATTCAAAAAGGCAGTCCGGTGGACGCGTTCGTCACTCCGGAACCCTGGGATATGCCGGGATACACCGACCAGGTGGTCATGGCGGCGGGCGGATTCACACAGGGCAGTTCCATTGAACTTTCAGCGGACGGGCCTTTGCGCGCGCCTTTTACGGCATTTTTCCAGGGCGGTCTGACCTACGAGAGCGGCAAACTCGGCATTCTTTCGGCGGCGCAAATGTTGCTTGAAAAAAAGGAGAACAAGGCATGAAATCATTCAAACGATTGGCGGCGTTTTTGCTGGTCGGCGTTCTTTTGGCGGCGGCATTGAGCGCCTGCGTCAAAAAAGAGAACGACGCGCCGGACGGTATGATGATCGCTTCCGCCGCGGGAGCCGACTATATGCTCTATGTGCCGACCACATGGAATCTCAATACCTACTACGGTGTTTCGGGCGCCTATCGGGATGCCGGAACGCAATCCACCGTCAGTGTGCAAAAATATGCTTCCGATTCCTTCTCCACCGCAGAGGGCGAAAGCCGGAACGCCCTGTATTGGGAAGAGGTCTGCCTGCCGCAAATCCAAAGCCGCGCGCTGGGCGGTGAGGTAACGCCGGTTACGGATGATACGCATACCGCTTCCTTCTATCTCGGCGGCGTTCCCGCCGAATACCGCCATGTAACGGCGCTGGTATCTTTTGGGGAAGAGGAACGCAAAACACTGCATTTCGTCTATGTGATCGCCGAACGGAACGGGCATTTCTATGTTCTTTCCTTTGCAGGGACCAACGAATCCTACGATCTCTGCAAAGACGACCTGGATAAGATTTTGACCGAGTTTACCTTTACCGACACCCCCTATACGCCTGCAAAAGCCGCTTGGGAGCCGGCAAAGGTCAAAGAGGTTCCCGCAGGGATGAAGATCGCCTCCTC
Source organism: uncultured Clostridia bacterium (assembly GCA_946615525.1). Lineage (GTDB taxonomy): Bacteria > Bacillota > Clostridia > Oscillospirales > CAG-272 > UMGS1865. The sequence goes on from CAMOHW010000123.1 coordinate 2,123, forward strand.
GGATGAGGTCGCTTATCGCTTTTTTGCCCCCGACGACTGGAACATTGATTCCTACCAACGCATTTTTGCGGCGGTGGAACCAACCGACCGCTCGAACGTCAGTATGACCGCCTATCTGCCTGCCGAGAGCGGTATGTCGGTGGACGAGTTCCATCAAATGACGGTGGATCTGATGGCAACGGTCTCCGGCGAGGGCGCCTATGTTGCCGTTGCCGAACAGGAGGGAACGCTGGGCGGCGTTGCGGCAAAAGACTACGAGTTCTACTACACCGTCGGCGGCGTCGGTTACCACTACCGCCAGTTGGTTGCCGTTTATCGGGGAATGTTTTATACCATGACCTATACCGCAACCGGGGAGCACTTTGCCGAGCACCTCGAACAGTTTGAAAAAATGGCGGCGGAATTGATCTTCCGTTGAGGGTGCGAACATGAGAGAGATTTATTTGGACAACAGCGCCACCACAAAACTTTGCCAATCGGCAAAATCGGCAATGACCCGGGCAATGGAGATTTACGGGAACCCTTCCTCACTCCATACCGCGGGCAACGCGGCAAAGGAACTTTTGGAGCAGAGCCGCAGGGAAGTTGCCGCAACGTTCGGCATTCGCCGCCCCGAACCCGGGGAATTGATTTTTACCGGGAGCGGGAGCGAGGGAGATAATCTTGCCGTCCTCGGCACGGCACTTGCAAAACCGCGCCGCGCGGGTGGAAGGATCATTTCTACCGATTCGGAGCACCCCGGTGTGGAAAATGCGCTGAAATGGTTGGAGTCGCGCGGGTTTGATGTTGTTCGCGTGCCCACCAAAAACGGCGTTCCGGATCTGGATTTTTTGCGCGCCGCGCTCAACGAGAAAACCTTTTTGGTCACGCTGATGGCGGTCAACAACGAAACCGGAGCCGCCTATCCCGTCGCGGAGGCGTTTTCTTTGGTCAAAGCATACCGCGGCGATATCGTAACGCATACCGACGCGGTGCAGGCATATCTGCACGCGCCGCTCAATATCAAAACGCTTGGCGCCGACCTGATCTCGGTCAGCGCGCATAAGATCCACGGGCCAAAAGGCGTTGGCGCACTCTATGTTTCTGCCGAGGCGAGAAAGCGAAAGGATCTTACCCCCGTCATTTACGGCGGAGGGCAGGAAGCCGGCTTGCGCTCGGGCACCGAGAATCTTGTAGGAATTGCCGGGTTTGCCGCCGCGGCAAAAGAGGGCTTTGCAAACCTTTCTTCCAACATTGCAAAAATGCAGTCGCTTTGTCAATTTGCGCAAAAGAAACTGGATGACCTTCCGGTTCGTGTCAATCTTCCGGCGGGCGACTGCGCCCCGCACATTTTGAGCGTGACCGTTCCGGGCATTCGCTCCGAAACGCTGTTGCACGCGCTTTCCGCGCGCGGGATCTTTGTTTCCAACGGGTCGGCCTGCTCTTCGCACGCCGCTTCTCCCAGCCCCTCGCTCCTTGCATTCGGATTGACTCCGCAAGAGAGCAGTTCCACCATCCGTGTCAGCTTTTCGGCGGAGAACACCGAGGAGGATGTTTGCGCGCTTGCCGATGCTCTGCGGGAGGAAATTGCCCGTTTGGTGCACATCCGATAACAAAAAAGCGGACTTTTCGTGTGAAAAGTCCGCTTTTCCAAGGGGATATTCTCAATCAAAATAACCTTCGCGATAAAGCAGTTCGGCAATCAGGACCGCGCCGCCTGCCGCGCCGCGCAGGGTGTTGTGGGAAAGCCCCACAAACTTGTAATCAAACAGGGTGTCCTCGCGCAGCCGACCTGCCGAGATCGCCATG
>CAMOHW010000124.1 GCA_946615525.1 uncultured Clostridia bacterium
AAGCCGCTCCGGCTTGGCGATTGCGGCTGTCAGACGCGCGAGATCGACCCCCGTTGGGCTGTCCTTGCCAAATATGAATGGGCAAAGGATGATCCCGACAAAACCTGAACAAAGTAAACCGGCTTCGCGTCCCCATGGATGCGGAAATAAAAGAGGAGGTGTAAGACATGGCAGTACCGAAGAAGAAGGTTTCCAAAGCACGCAGAGATAAAAGACGCTCCCAAAACAGCAAACTGACTCTGCCGGGCGTTGCGAAATGCTCCAACCCCGCCTGCGACGCTTTTGTGAAAAACCATTGCGTTTGCAAAGTTTGCGGATTTTACAACGGAAAAAAGGTTCTGGATGTCAAGGCGGACAAAAAGAAAGCCTGAAACTTCCCCAACCAACAAAAAAGCGCTTTTGCCAACAAGCAAAAGCGCTTTTTTGTTTGCATTTTTTTATTTGACCCCGGTGTGCCCGAAGCCGCCTGCACCACGCTCGGTTTCGTCAAGCGTTTCGGTCACCAAAAATGCGGCGTGCTCCACCGGCAAAAAGAACATTTGGGCAATGCGATCTCCACGCACAACACTAAAGGGCTCTTCCCCATGGTTGATCAGACCCACGCAAATTTCTCCGCGGTAATCCGAATCAATCACGCCAATGCCATTGGAAAGCGAAACACCTTTCTTAACGCCCAAACCGCTACGTCCGGCAATAATGGCAACCACTCCTTCGCTCTCGGGCGAAATGGCAAGCCCGGTAGGTACCAGGGCGCGCGCGCCGGGTGCAATCGTCAAAACTTCTCCTTCTTCCAGCGCGGCGCGCAGATCCACTGCGGCGGCTCCCGGAGTTGCATATTCAGGCGCGGTCATACCGCGCGTCAATTTGAGTTTTACATTCATTGGTTTTTCTCCTTTTCAATTATCTTCTTCCGCGTTCCAAAATGCGCGGGGAAATGGCAAAAACGATCAGTCCGATCGCTACTGTAGCTGCGGCGGCGACCCAAACGCCGGCGGTAAGACTCCAAAAAGCCCCTACAAGTGCCAAAGCCGCAACGGGCGGCAGCAGACCGAAATAAATAAACAGAACCGAAATTGCCTGCTTTACCTGTTGTGCAATAGAGGAAGACATGCTCAGATCCAACAGCAAGAGGATCTGCCCGACATAAAAATCCAGAGCCAAAGCCAGCAGGAAGATGCCGATTGCCACAAACACATTGGCACGCAAGAAAACCGAAACGATCAAATAAGCGGGGAGCAGATCCAGCACGGTGTTGACCGTTCCCCCTGCCGCCGACCAAAACACTTTGGAAGAAAAGGATGCCGGAACCATTTGGAAATAAACATTTTCCATATCGGTGGAAAGCGGATTGCCCAACGATCTGAAGAAGACCGCAACGCAAAAGGCAAAACCGGCAAACCAAAAGTTTGGCGTTTTCAAAACGAACACCATAAAGGTGCTGAACAAGATCGCCATGGCAAGATAGAACAGCGAAGTTTTGGTAAAGACCTTCAAAATGCCAAAGCGGAAGCGGTTATAAAGCGTTTTGGTAAAGAACATATTGGCGCCGTTGCCCCAAAGCCCATCGCGCTTGATGCTTTCGCTACGGTCTTTTTCCCGGTTTGCGGAAATGCCGAACCGGCTCTTGTTTGCCGCCTCCAGTTTTTCGGTATGGATCTGCGCTCCGGCCATGGCATCCTCGTAAAAATCGGCTTTGAAACGCCAGATCGCCCAAGCAAGCGGGAAAATGCCGGCCAGCAACAGCCCCATACAAGCAAAGGAAAGCCAGATCTTTTCCTCTATGGCGAACAGGACCATGCCTTTGAGCCAACCAATGACCGGGATCCAGTTGGAACCCGGAAAGTTGAAAAAGCGGTCTGCCGAAAGAAGAATGTCCCCTGCGGTTTTCCAATGGTAAATTGCAAATCCGCCGCCAAGTGCTGCAACCACGCCGATAATGGAAGGCACAATGTATTTCTTGTTTTTCGGGTGCGTTGCCGTTACCGTATAGACCAGCACACTGACCAGTTGGGAATAGATGATGAGGAAGGTCCATGTTGCGACTGCAAACAGTGCCGCCGCAAGCGGCAGGTGGGCATTGACGACCAGATTGGGGATCTGAAAGCCCATCCAAAAGCCGACAAAGAGCAAAATGAAGATTTGCGACATCAACCGGAAGAACAGAACCGATTGCGGTTTCATTGGCGCCGGGAACAGAATGTTGACATCCGCCATTAAAAAGATTTGCGAACCACTCTTATCCGCACGCCAAACGGCAAATAGAAAGACAAACAAGCATACGCCCAAAACGGCAAGCCCGGCAAGCGCTTTGATCGTTTCCGGATCCGGCAGTTGGATCGTTTCTTCCAACTCTGTGGTCACTTCTTCTTCCGTTTCGATCGGCATTCCTTCTTTTTCCAGGACATCTGCCAGAAGCCCGGCAGCCAAACCGATCAAAAGCCCCAGAACCAGGCAAACCACCAAAACAATGGCGACCCAGGAACGAAACAGCTTTTTGATTTGGTTGACAAAAGAATGTAACGCATAGTAGAAAAACAATTTCATTCCGGATCATCCCCTTTTGTGGTTTGTTCGGTGATCTCAAAGAACATTTGCTCCAACGATTCGCCCCGTGCTTCCAGTTCTCCCCGGGTCACATCGGCGCGCACAACGCCTTTTTGCATGATGAGCGCGTGATCCCAAAGATTTTCCACACTGTCGATCATGTGCGTGCTGACCAGAATGGAGCAACCGGAATCGCGCAGTTCCAGCAACAAATTTTTGAGTTCCTTGATGGCGTGGGGATCCAGACCGATCATCGGTTCATCCAAAAGCAAGATTTTCGGGCGCGGCAACAATCCCAGGCAAATGTTCAGCTTTTGTTGCATTCCCTTGGAAAGTTCGTCGCCGTATTTTTTCTTCTTGTCGGTCAGTTCAAACCGGTCAAACAGCTCCTCCATATAGGATTTATAATCCGAAAGCTTGTAGGCACGTGCCAAAAACTCCATGTGTTCCGAAACGGTCAGGTTGGGGTAAAGTGAGGGCAATTCGGGAATATAGCCCAAAATGCGTTTTGCCTCGATGGTTTTGTTGGGGTAGTCGTCAACGCTGATCTCACCTTCACACCGGAGAAAGCCGAGAATGGATTTGATGGCCGTGCTTTTGCCTGCCCCGTTCGGTCCGAGCAGAACGGTCAACGTTCCGGGCTCCAGGGTAAAACTGACATGGTCGCAAGCGGCGACCTTTCCGTATTTTTTGGTAAGGTTATTGACAATTAACATAGCAAATCCTTTCTGTTATTTTATACGCATCTTTGCGATTTTTTCTTCGTTCGGAGATACTGTGCAAGACCAGTTGGTGTGGTAAATGACAAACCCCGGCTTGCCGCCCGCCGGTTTGCGGACATTTTTGACGGTGGTATAGTCCACCTCAATGTTCCCGCCCTCGGCGCCCGAATAGAATGCGGCGATCTCGGCGGCCTCGGTAAAGTCGCTCTCCGGCGGCTCTTCCCCTTCGGCAAACAACACCACATGGGAGCCGGGTCTGTTTTTGACATGGAACCAATAGTCGGTCTTTCCGGCAAGGCGATGCGTGATATACTCGTTTTGCAGGTTGTTTTTGCCGCAAAGAACGCGGTAGCCGCCCGACGTCCGAAATTCGGCAACCGCAGGCGCCGTTTGCTTTTTGGGCGCAACATAGTGCTTCATCCGGGAGGCAAACCCGGCGCGGAACAGTTCTTCCCGCACCTCGGCAAGATCGGCGGAAGTTTCGGCACGGTCAAGCGAATCCCGCACCGTTGCCAAATAAGAAAGTTCCTCCTCGCCCAGGGCAATTTGCTTGGTCAGTTCGGCGCGCGCGTTTTTGCTTTTGTTGTA
>CAMOHW010000125.1 GCA_946615525.1 uncultured Clostridia bacterium
CCATGTGTTTGAGCGTTTCTGGCGAGCCGATAAAGCGCGCCAAACCACCGGCGGCTTTGGTTTGGGACTTTCCATTGCCAAAAATCTTGCCGAAGGTCTGCACGCAAAAATCAGCGTTGCGAGCGAGCCGGGAGAAACCACCTTTACCGTGCGCTTTTGAATCCGGTTTTTTATCATATAAAAAAGAGCGTCAATGCTGACGCTCTTTTTCGTATGTATCCTGTGCAAAATGAATGCCGGCGCGAAAACCCAGGTTAAAAATCTCTATCAGGGCGTCGGTGGCTTGTGCCGAGTACTCGGACATTCGCTTGTTTGCCTCCGCCCAGTCCTCCCTGCGCATGGTAATTTCCATGAGCCGCCAGGAATCTCCGGTATCAAACAACGGAGCCGACCGTCCTTTTTTGTCTTCCATATTTTCTCACCTCTTCCATATTCTTTGCTTTTATTGTAGCACCAAATGGTGCCGCTGTCAACACCGTTTGGTGTTATTTGGATAAAATAATCGCGAGGTGATGGATATGAAATATGGAAGAATCCGTGACTTGCGTGAAGACCACGATTTGACACAGGCGAGGGTTGCCGAGTTGATTGGACTTTATACAACAACATATAAACGCTACGAATCGGGGTTGCGCGAGATCCCGTTTGATATTGCCATTGCGTTGGCAAAACTCTATCGGGTATCGCTGGATTATCTTGCCGGGCGCACCAACGATCCGCACGGCACGGCAAATTAAAAAACCTTTTCAGTATCCGGTTTTTTTGAAAGCGGAAGAGCGCGAGAGGGGAAACTTTTTGCAAAAAGTTTCCCCTCTCGCGCTCTTTTTTTCTTTATTTTTCAAGCATTGCCTGGTAAACTTCGTTTTTTGGGAGCGCGCGCTCGTGTGCCACCCGTTTGATGGCGTCCTTGCGGGAAAGTCCCTCGCGCTCGTATTGCAGGACCTGTTCGGCAAGCGGCAGGTCGTTTTTTTCTTGTTCGGCGGGTTGTTCCGGCGCACCGGAAACCACCAGCACAAATTCGCCGCGCGGCTCGTTTTCTTTGTAATATTGAGCGGCGCCGGCAAGCGTGGTGCGCAGGATCTCTTCGTTCAGTTTGGTCAGCTCGCGGCAAACGGCAATTCTGCGTTCTCCTCCAAAGACCGCGCAAAGGTCTTCCAGCGTGCGGCAGAGTTTGTGCGGCGCCTCGTGAAAGAGCAGGGTGCGTTTTTCGCCGGAAAGCTCGGCAAGACGCGCAAGCCGCTTGGCTTTGACCGGCGGCAAAAAGCCCTCAAAGCAGAAGCGCCCGGTGGGAAGCCCCGAAAGGGTGAGCGCCGTGATAGAGGCGACCGGCCCCGGAATGGCGCTGACGCGAATGCCGCGCGCGGCGCAAAGGGCAACCAGATCCTCGCCCGGGTCGCTGATGGCGGGAGTGCCCGCGTCGGTAACCAGAGCGCAGGATTCTCCTGCCGCAAGGCGGGAGACAATCTCCTCGCCGCGCTCGCGTTTGTTGTGTTCAAAATAGGAAACCAAAGGTTTGCGAATGCCCAGCCGTGAGAGCAAAATACCCGAATTGCGCGTATCCTCGGCGGCAACAAAATCCACCTCCGAAAGCACCTTGACGGCGCGTTCCGAAAGGTCGGCAAGATTGCCGATGGGGGTAGATACCAAATAGAGCGTTCCGGGCAGAACGCGGTTTTTTTCGGTTTGGGGCATAAGGCACCTCCAAAAAAACAAAATGGGGGAAAATCGCATATCCTGTTAGCAACCAAAAAAGGGAGGAACAACGGGATATGGCAATCAAGTTTTACATTGACCAGGGGCATAACCCCGAAAATCCGAACGCCGGAGCCGAGGGCAACGGACTGCGCGAACAGGATATTACCTACCGCGTAGGCAAGGCGCTGGGAAACCTTTTGCGCGCCGACGGACGGTTTGAGGTTCGGGAATCGCGTCCGACGCCCACCACAAGTCTCGGCAACACCAATACCACCAGTTTGCAGGCAAGGGTGCGGGACGCAAACGCCTGGGGCGCCGACTATTTTTTGAGCATTCACACCAACTCGGCATCCAATCCGGCGGCAACCGGAAGCGAGGCGTTTTCCTATGCGTCGGGGACGCGCGCTTATCGGCTTGGCTCGGATATTCTGACCGGGTTGACCAACGCCACCGGACTGCGCAACCGTGGAATGAAGGTGCGCCCGGGACTTTATGTTTTGCGAAGAACTTCCATGCCCGCGGTGCTTTTGGAACTTGGCTTTATCTCCAACCCGAGCGACGCGGCGCTGATGAATAACAATCCGGAACTCTTTGCAAGAGGGATCTACAACGGGATCCTGACCTATTTCGGCTATTGAATCTTTTCCTCTAAAAACGCCGAAAGCGCGGCGGCGTTGCCGTCAAAAAGATAGGTGTTCATTCCAAAAGCGCTGGCGGCTTTTATGTTGTTTTCATTGTCATCCACAAACAGCGTTTCGGCCGGGTCCAGACCGTAGGTGCGGCACAGGTATGCAAAAATTGCGTGCGAGGGTTTGACAAGCCCGATTTTTCCCGAAAAAACACACCCGTCCAGTTCGCCGAGAATGGGGAAGTTTCCCAAGTGCTCGGGGAAAGTTTTGCTGATGTTGGAGAGCAGATAGGCGCGAATGCCGTATTCCTTTTGGAGGCGGCGCACCAGCTCCCACATTCCGTCCACCGGGGGCAGGCGATCAAACCAATGCGCCAGCACATTTTCGGCGGCGGCGTGCAAACGCGCGGGGAGTTTTGGCAAACAAAGCGCCAAAACATCGGCCTCTGTCATGCTTCCGTCATCCAAACGGTCCCAGAACGCGCGGTCAAACAAAACCGATACCGCAAGAGCGCGGTCGGCAGGGTCGGGGAAATCCGGAAGCGCAATTCCTTCGGGTTCAAATCGGACCAAAACCTGGCCAAAATCAAACACAACGTTGCGAATCATAAAACAGTTCCTTTTCAGACGAATAAGAAAAGAAGAAGGCAAGCGCAGAAAGCTTTGGCAGCCCCGTTGGCTAACAAAAGTTCTTTTGCCTTCTTTTCTTTCAAGAAAAGAAGGTTACTCTTCTGAATCCAGGCGAAGAACCGCCATAAACGCCTCGGGAGAGACCTGAACTGAGCCGAGTTGACGCATCTTCTTTTTGCCCTCTTTTTGCTTTTCCAAAAGTTTCTTTTTGCGGGTAATATCGCCGCCGTAGCACTTGGCAAGAACGTCCTTGCGCATGGCTTTTACCGTTTCGCGGGCAATGATGCGCGAGCCGATGGCGGCCTGAATGGGGATCTCAAAGAGCTGGCGCGGAATGTTCTCTTTCAGCTTTTCGGCAATCTTGCGGGCGCGGCCGTAGGCCTTGTCCTCGTGGACAATAAAGGAAAGCGCGTCCACCTGTTCGCCGTTGAGCAGAAAGTCCAGCTTGACCAGTTTGCCGGGCAGATACCCTTTGAGTTCGTAGTCCAGCGAGGCATATCCGCGCGAACGGCTTTTCAGTGCGTCAAAGAAATCGTAAATGATCTCGTTCAGCGGCAGGTCGTAGTGCAGTTCTACACGCGTGGGGTCGAGGTATTTCATGTCGTTGAAGACGCCGCGGCGGTCCTGGCAAAGGTCCATCAGCCCGCCTACATACTCGGTGGGGGTAATGATGTTCGCTTTGACGACCGGCTCATAGGCGGTGTCAATGATGTCGGGAGAGGGGAAGTTGGAGGGGTTGTCAATGCGCACGGTTTCGCCGCCTTTGATTTTCACCTCGTAAATGACGCTGGGCGCGGTGGTGATCAGGTCCAGGTTGAACTCGCGCTCCAGGCGTTCCTCAATGATCTCCATGTGCAA
>CAMOHW010000126.1 GCA_946615525.1 uncultured Clostridia bacterium
CCTATGCGCACATTACCGGCGTTTACACCTTTTTTACCGGAGAGGCAAACATCAATGTCGATTTTCCCGATTACTGTATTCCCTTTACCGCGGCGCACGAACTGGCGCATCAGCGCGGCGTTGCACGGGAGGATGAAGCCAATTTGATCGCCTTTTTGGTCTGCGACGCTTCGGATGATCCTTATTTGCAATACAGCGGGTATCTCAGTCTTTACGAATATCTCTCCAACGCGCTCTTTTCCACCGATCGCGAACTTTGGAAAGACACATGGAACCGCCTGGATCCCCGCGCGCAAACCGAGGAGCGCGCCTATGTTGCTTTTTTTGAGCGCTACCGCGAAAATGCAGTTGCCTCGGCGAGCGGGCAAATCAACAATGCCTACCTGCAAATCCAGGGGGTGCAGGAAGGAACGCGCAGTTATGATTTGGTAGTGGATCTTGCCGTTGCCTATTTCCGCGACCGACTTTCCGGCTCATAAAACACTTTTTGAAAGGATTTTTCATATACTCTTGGTGAAAGAACTTCGACTTTTGCCCTAAAAAAGAAGGATCCAACAAGCAAATGACCGTTTTTCGCGTCCTGACGGGATGCAAAAAACGGTCATTTGCATTCTTTCGGGTACAAAAGTCGGGAAAGGATCTCTTTTGCCATGACTCCGCATCTTTTGATCCGGGGTGGCACCCCTTTGACAGGTGAAGTTTGGATAGACGGTATGAAAAACGCCGCCCTGCCCATTCTCTTTGCGCTTCTTTTGGTGCGCGAAGAGGTCACATTAGAGGGGTTGCCCCCGGTAACCGATATAGAAACCACTCTTCAAATTCTTTGCAAAATGGGCGCCCGGTTGGAGCGGATCTCGCCAACGGCTATCCGCATCCACACCAAAAATACCGATCCGGACGCCGTCCCCCTGAAATGGACTACCGAACTGCGTGCTTCCTCCTATCTTCTGGGGGCAAGTCTTGGAAGATTCGGGCGCGCCGCAACCGGTATTCCCGGCGGATGTGACTTTGGAACACGACCGCTCGACCAGCATTTTCGGCTTTTGGAAACGCTTGGCGCAACGGTGGAGCAAGAACACGGGATCCTGCGGGCAACCGCTCCGGGCGGCTTGCATGGAAAAAACGTCCGTTTGGATTTCCCCTCGGTGGGGGCAACGGTGAATGGCATTCTTGCCGCAACGCTTGCCAATGGAATGACCGTGATCGAAAACGCGGCACGGGAGCCGCACATTGTCGATCTTGCCGATTTTTTGAACGCCTGCGGTGCCGAAATCGTCGGCGCGGGAACGTCAAGCATCCGCATTCGGGGCGTTTCCAAACTTCACGGAACTCGCTACCGGATCGTACCGGATATGATCGAAGCCGGGACCTACCTTTGTGCCGTGTCTGCAACGGGCGGAAAAATGCGCCTTTGCGGCGTTTGCCCGGAACATCTGGGAGCAATTTTGCCTCCGTTGCGCAAAATGGGCGCAACGATTACCGTTTCGGAAAATCACCTGACTCTGGAACGCTCCGGCAGTCTTTACGGAACGGTCCTGGAAACCGCTCCCTACCCGGGATTCCCTACCGATATGCAACCGCAGTTTGCTCCGCTCCTTTGCATGGCGCGCGGCGGTGGGCGCATTTACGAACGCGTTTGGAAAAAGCGCTTTCAATACACCAAAGAACTGGAAAAAATGGGTGCAAATATTTTGCTTTCCAACGATTTTGCCGATTTTCGCGGTGGCGACCGCCTGGTAGGAACACAAATACACGCCACCGACCTGCGCGGAGGCGCCGCAATGCTGATTGCCGGACTTTGCGCCGAGGGGACAACCGAGCTATGCGACGTGCGGCATCTGGAACGCGGCTACCCGAATTTTGTTGCCAAACTAACCGCTCTCGGCGCGGATATTTCCTATGTTCAAAATTGAAAAAAGGCACCGCTTCAGCGGTGCCTTTTTGTTTATTGCTTTTTCTCTTTGGCTTTGGCAAACCATTTTTTCAGGTATTGACCGGTATAGGATCTTTCATTCTGTGCCACTTCTTCCGGCGTTCCCTTGGCGATCAGCCGGCCGCCGCCCTCGCCGCCTTCGGGACCGAGGTCGATCAGATAGTCAGCCGACTTGATAACATCCAGATTGTGTTCGATCACAAGCACCGAGTTGCCGGCATCGCAGAGCCGTTGCAAAATCTCCAACAGCTTTTCCACATCGGCGGTGTGCAGTCCGGTGGTCGGCTCGTCCAAAATATACATGGTCTTTCCGGTATCGCGCCGGGCAAGTTCGGTTGCCAGTTTGACGCGCTGTGCTTCACCGCCCGAAAGAGTAGTTGCCGGCTGCCCGATTTTGATATACCCAAGCCCCACATCATAAAGCGTTTGAAGCTTGCGGGAAATGGAGGGAATGCCGTCAAAGAAGGAAACGCCCTCCTCCACCGTCATATCCAGCACATCAAAAATGTTTTTGCCTTTATAATGCACATCCAGCGTATCGCGATTGTAGCGTTTGCCTTTGCAAACGTCGCAGGTGACATAAACGTCCGGCAAAAAGTGCATTTCGATTGTTTTCACGCCGTCGCCTTCGCAGGCCTCGCAACGCCCGCCCTTTACATTGAAGGAGAAGCGCCCGGGGGTAAATCCCTTTGCCTTTGCCTCCTTGGTTTTGGAAAACAGGTCACGAATATCGTTGAATACACCGGTGTAGGTAGCGGGATTGGAGCGCGGGGTGCGCCCGATGGGATCCTGATCGATGCAAATGACCTTATCCAGGTTTTCCACACCGTCTATCCCGCCATATTTCCCGGCATAGGTAACGGCACGGTTGAGCCGCTCGGCAAGAACAGGATAAACGATTTCATTGATGAGCGAGGATTTGCCCGAACCCGACACACCGGTAACGCAGACAAAACATCCCAGCGGAATGTCCACATCCAGTTTTTTCAGGTTGTTTTGCTCGGCGCCGCGCACCGAAAGAAACTTCCCGTTGCCTTCCCTCCGCTTTGCGGGAACGGGAATGTGTTTTTTGCCGGAAAGATATGCGCCGGTAATGGATGTTTCGCAGGACTTGATCTCCTCCGGCGTTCCGGCAAAGACGACCTTGCCGCCGTGGATTCCCGCACCGGGGCCAATATCGATCAGGTAGTCGGCACTTTCCATGGTTTCCTCGTCATGCTCCACCACAATGACGGTGTTACCGAGGTCGCGTAAGCGTTTGAGGGTGGCGATGAGTTTGGAGTTATCCCTTTGGTGCAGTCCGATGCTCGGCTCGTCCAGAATATACAAAACACCAACCAGTGAGGAGCCGATCTGCGTTGCCAGACGGATGCGCTGTGCCTCGCCGCCGGAGAGCGTTCCCGATTTGTTTGCAAGCGAGAGGTAGTTCAGCCCCACACTAACCAAAAACGTAAGCCGTGCGCGGATCTCTTTGAGGATCTCCGCCGCAATTTTCTCCTCCGAAGGGGTAAGTTTGAGTTGATTGAGAAACTCGAGCGATCTTTCCACAGAAAGCGCACAGAACTCGTGAATATTCAACCCGCCCACCGTAACGGCAAGCATAATAGGGGAAAGTCTCCGCCCGCCGCACTCCGGGCAGGGCGCCGCCTCAATAAACTGGTCGTAATATTCATTGCCGTACATTTGCGCGCGGTTTTCAATCATGGAAACAAGACCGTCAAACTTAGTGGTTTGATGGTGTTCCTCGCGCCCGAACCAACGGTGGATCTTGTAGGTTTCCTCGCCGGTGCCATACATCAAAAGATGGTATTGCTCAGAGGTAAACTCTTCAATCGGGGTATCCAGCGAAAAGCCGTGC
>CAMOHW010000127.1 GCA_946615525.1 uncultured Clostridia bacterium
CATCTCTTCAATTTCGGTTCGGGACATTTTTTTCAGATCCTTTCCGGCATCCGGTAGTTCGGCGCTATCCAGCGCAAAACCGCTTTTGGATGCGGAAATTTGCTCGCTTTTCTTATTGGGCTTCACATAATATGCGCCGGCAGGCACAAGGCCCGGGTTTGCTTTGGTTGCGGCTTGCAGGTAGAGGACCAGCTGCACATCCTTTCCGTTTTCGGCATCTTTTTGCGAAAAGCCGGTTTCGCCGGTCTTGTAATCAATTACGCGAACATAAGTTTTTTCGCCCGCTTGATAGTGGTCAATGCGGTCGATCGTTCCGGAAAGGCAAACTTTGCGCCCTTCGGACAGGGGCAAAATCAAATCGGGAACATCTTTGCCGAGTGTTGCCTCAAATTTGGTGGGGAGGAAGGTGTGGCTTTCCAGTTCTTTTAACATATCCTGCAACATGGCAACCGAAAGGTCCTGCAATCTGGAAAACAAATGCAACAGCCGTGTATCCATTTCCGGAAGCGGTATGGGGCAATTGGAGTTCAGATATTCCAGCGTAATTTGACGAACGATCGCCTGTATCTCGTCTTTCTCGGTGGGGTAAGCGGGGGCTTCTTCATTTGCAAAGCGGCTGAAAAACTTTTCAAAGACATAGTGAATAAAGGTTCCGCCGTCTTTATTGGTGGGATTATAGTCTTTCTTATCGCGCAGTTTCAGCACATATTGACTGTAATAGGAATAGGGACAATTTACAAAGGCATTGATTTTAGATTTTGAGAGCCGGAGCAAAACATCCTTTTTTGCGGGAGCGGTTTGGAACACATCCTCCTCGTTTTTTTCGGTATTTTCCGCAAAATACTGCAAAATTTGTTGCAAAGGGAAGTCTTCCGGTTCCCGATCGGTCAAAAAGCAAACGCGGCGCAGGGCGAGCGATTGGGTATTCTTTTCGCCCTTGGGACCAAGCATTGGGAAGGATAAATAGAGTTTTTCCAGCGGCTTGGTAAATGTGCGATACACATAAAAGAGTTCTTCCGCGGCTTGCAGGTCCGGGTCGGATTCCTGAAAGATATGATATTTGCGAAGGATCTTTTTATCCGCTTCCGAAAGGATCCCGGCGCTTTGAATGCTCTTGGGAAATTGACCTTCCACAAGCCCCAGCACAAACGCGGCACGAACGCCTTCGGCACGTGCGGTGGCGGCAGAACCGATCAATACGCAATCGTGGACGCCGGGGACCGAACCGAGATCACTGTGTGAAAAGACGATCTCAAAGAGCGTTAGCAGTTCGGCGGCAGTTACATTTGCGTCCGGTAACAGATTACAAAGCAGGGTCAGTGAGTCTTTTACAAGGTCATAAAGGCGCAAACTCTCGCCCGCCTCGCGGACTTGACCCAGAGCCAATTCCTCTTCTGCACGGTCTGAAAGTTTGCCGGCAATGCCAATGCGGCAGAGGTAGTCATAAATGGCGCGGCAACGGTCGGGGAGCAGTTGCGAGGAACGCAATTCTGCCTCCAATGTTTGCAAAGGAAGGATCACTGTTTTGCGGACGCGGTTTGCCACATCCAAAATCTCTTTGGCACGGTCGCTCATCTCGGTTTCAAATCCATCGGGGTTCATGCTCCAACCGTCATCCAAAAAGCGCTTGCCGGAAATATGCCAGGTTTCGCAATATTCCTCAAAAAGTGCGGCTTCACGCTCGGAGACGTTGCAAAGTCCGGTTTTGACCAAAGTAATGACATCCTGCATCCGATAATTCCTGGTGATGGCGCGCAACGCGGAAAGGATCAGGCGGGAGAGCGGCTTGGAAGTAAGATCGGTGCGGTCCGAGAAAAAGCAGGGGATGCCGTGGCGCTCCAATGCCGCGTCCAGAATGCCGCGGTATTGTTCGGTATCGCGCACAAAAATGGCAAGATCGCCGTAATGCATTCCGTTTTGGACCAGATCCAAAATGTTCAATGCCGCCGCTTCGGATTCCTCATATAGATTGGAACAGGCAAAAATCGCAATTTCGTTTTTGCCGCCATCCGGTAAACTCTCTTTTTTCTCTTTTGTAAGGTCAAACTGCCAAAGATCGCGCTCCAAAACCCGCAATGCCTGCGGACGGCAGTTGTTTTCGTTGTCCAAAAGGCAATATTTGGTAGGGGAATCGGCTTGTTCGGCGCAAGTTTTCAGCCGCTTTGCGGTTTCTTTGATGTTGCAAAACTGCATAGAGGGCTTTTGCAAAGAATCCATGCAAAGACCGACCGTAACCGAAGCGCATTGGCGGATCAGTTCGGTCAGGACTGCGTATTCCGGAACAGTAAAACTGGTAAAAGAGTCGATATACAGGTTTGCTCCCGCAAAATAATCGTGCTTTTTGAGGATATTTGCAAGCAGGAAAAAGCGGTCGGTCATTCCATTGTCAAACCGCTGCTTCGTCAACATTTCGTAGGTCGCATAGATGAAGGATAGATCGCGCAGTTTTTCGGCAAGCGGTGTGTTTTGCGGAAGATCGTTGGCAATTTCCTCCAACTGCTCGCTTTGGACGCCGTTGTTTTGCAGTTCCGCAATGGCATTCAGCATATTTTCGGTCAGCGCCGCATCAGATTTTTCCACCTTTGCATACTGCTTCAAAAGTCCCGAAAGGGAACGGAGCGTTTCCCACATCAAAACGGCGCGGCAGGTTTGATCTGCTGTCAGAGTCGCGGATCCGCCGAACTTTTGAAAAACATCCTCACAAAGACTGGAAAAATTGACGATTTTGAAATATAAACCGGCATTTTTGGGTAGTTTTTTCGGCAGATCGCGCTCGCTGATGAATGCCTCTTGTTCCGGCAATAACAGATAGCAACGCTTTCCGCTTTCCACATCCCGGCGGATTGATTCGGCAATGGATGTACTTTTGCCGGACCCGGAAGGGCCGCAAATCAATTTTAACATTTTGTCAGCCCCCTTTCTTTTGATTTTCTTCAAACAAAATCAAATTTCGGCGAATGGTGTCTTTTCCGCGCCAGGCGTATGCCCGCCGTGTAAACTCTGCGTCATCCATTTCGTCCAAACGATCCAAAGTCAAATGTGAAATGCAATGTTCCCCAAAATAAGGGATCTGCGAAAAAATGCTCCCCGTTTGTATTGCTTTTTTGGTATAGGGGCAAACTTCCTGGCAAAGGTCACAACCCCAAACCGAACCAAAGGCAAGCAGATTTTGGGTTTCTTCGTTTGTCAAATCCCCCTTTTTTTGAGTCAGGGCAGAAAGACAGGCCCCTATTTTGTCCATTGGACAGCTTGTCCGGCAAGCTCCGCAACCAATGCAGGAAGCAATGGGCTGCGTTTTTGCAGGAAGCGCGGCTGTGGTGATCAATTCACCCAAAAAGACATAGGAGGAATATTTTTCGGTGATCAGCAAACTGTTTTGCCCGATCACACCCAGCCCGGCATGCGCCGCTGCCTGCAATTCGGCAATGGGGGAATGGTCGGCAAAACCCGCAAAGCGCTCATTGGGATATTTCTCGCGCAAAGCAGGGAGCAGTTCGGCAAAGAAAGCATTGAAAAATCCGTGATAATCACGGGAAACGGCATAAGCGGAGAGATTTCGATCCGGATCCAGACAAGCGCGGGTAAAATAGGGAATGGCGATCAGGATCACCGTTCCGTCCGCAATACCCTCGCGTTCCAGCAAATACGGCTTGCGGATCTCGCATTCCGAAAGGGGGATCGGCGCATACAGATCGATATGATGCTTTGCAAAATATTCCGAGAGAAAGGTCAGCATTTTTGATCCTCCTTTTCAGGTTTATTTCAGAA
>CAMOHW010000128.1 GCA_946615525.1 uncultured Clostridia bacterium
GCTCAATCGGTCGGCTTCGGTCATGCTTGGAAAGACCTCCGGTCTTGCAGGAATTGCCTACTGGATCAACGAGAACTACCGCTTGACCGAATCGGAACGGGTGGAAAAACATGATCCGTTGGTCGTTGCCGTAAAGGAATGGATCGACAAAGAATATGAGGACGGCAGACAGACCACTCTTTCCACCAGTGAAGTGGAAACAAAGATCGAAGCGCTTTCCGGCGGTCGGTTCCGTCGGCTTTGATGAGAGGAGGACGAATCAATGATAGATCACAGAACCCTTTCGCTTGCCGAGCAGGTATTTGAACGATTGGAAAACGAGATCCTTTCCGGCGTTTACCAGCGCGGCGAACTTTTGACCGAAATGAAGTTGGTCAGCGATCTCGGCGTTAGCCGGACTCCGATTCGCGAGGCGTTGCATCGCCTGGAGCAGGAACGCCTGATCGAAACCTCACAAAAAGGATTTTTGGTGCTTGGCGTTACTCAGCAGGACCTTGCCGACATCTTTGAGATCCGTGAGAAGATCGAAGGCATTGCCTCTCGTTTGGCAGCGGAAAAAATCACCGACGAGCAACTGGCGCAGTTGCGCGAAACGCTGGAATTGCAGGAGTTTTATGTTGCACGGCATGACGCCGATCATATTAAGAGCTACGATAGCCAATTCCACAAATTGATCTACCGTTTCAGCGGCAGTTCTGTGTATTATGATACCTTGATCCCGCTGCACAAGAAGGTGCAAAAATACCGCAAAGCGTCGGTGGAAAACGAAAGTCGTGCCGTCCAATCGGCAAAGGAACACCGTGTTATTTTTGAGGCGATTGCCGCACATGACGGCAAGAAAGCCGAACAATGTACGATCGAGCATATTGTCAACGCGGCAAATCACATTTTGAAACGAGGCTATTAAACCATGGGACTTACACTCGCGCAAAAAATCATCAAAAATCATCTGGTTGGCGGAAACATGAAGGCAGGGGAAGAAATTGCCCTGCGGATTGACCAAACGTTGACGCAGGACGCAACCGGAACCATGGCATATCTGGAATTTGAGGCCATGGGGATCGATCGTGTTCGCACCGAACGCAGTGTTGCGTATATTGACCACAATACTCTGCAATCCGGCTTTGAGAATGCCGACGATCATCGGTATATCCAATCGGTTGCAAAAAAACACGGGATCTATTTTTCCCGTCCCGGAAACGGCATTTGCCATCAGGTACACCTGGAACGCTTCGGCATTCCCGGCAAAACGCTGATCGGTTCGGATAGCCATACGCCTACCGGAGGCGGCATTGGTATGCTTGCGTTCGGCGCAGGTGGCTTGGATGTTGCCGTTGCCATGGGTGGCGGCGCCTACTACATCACCATGCCGCGCATGATCCGCGTCAATCTGACCGGAAAACTCAACCCGTTTGTAACGGCAAAGGATGTCAGCTTGGAAATCTTGCGCATCTTGTCGGTCAAGGGCGGCGTCGGTTCCATCATTGAGTGGGGCGGAGAAGGCATCAAAACGCTTTCGGTGCCGGAACGCGCCACCATTACCAATATGGGCACCGAGCTTGGTGCCACCACTTCCATTTTTCCCTCGGATGAAATTACCAGGGACTTTTTACGTGCTCAGGGCAGAGAGGAAGATTATCAGCCCCTTACGCCGGATGCCGATGCGGTATATGACCGCGTGATCGACATTGATCTTTCCACGCTCAAACCGCTCATCGCCTGCCCGCACATGCCGGACAATGTAGTAACGGTGGAAAGTTTGAAAGGGACCAAAGTAGATCAGGTTTGCATTGGTTCCTGCACCAACTCCTCGCTTTTGGATTTGTTAAAGGTTGCCGCTTTGCTCAAAGGCAAAACGGTGGATCCGAGCGTCAGCGTTTCGGTTTCTCCCGGCTCGCGTCAGGTGCTTTCCATGCTTGCCGACTGCGGTGCGCTTTCGGATATTCTTGCAAGCGGAGCGCGGCTTTTGGAATGTGCTTGCGGGCCTTGCATCGGCATGGGCTTTTCGCCCAATTCCGCCGGCGTCAGTTTGCGGACGTTCAACCGCAATTTTGAAGGGCGGAGCGGCACGCGCGATGCCAAAGTATATCTTGTTTCGCCTGAAACGGCGGTTGCCGCGGCGCTGACCGGAGAAATTACCGATCCGCGTTTGTTGGGTGAAGCGCCTGTTATTACCATGCCCAAAGCTTTCCGTATTGACGACAGTGCCGTTCTGGCACCTGCAACTCCGGCACAAGCCGCTTCGGTTGAGGTTTTGCGTGGTCCGAACATCAAAGAGTTCCCCAAGACCAAGCCGCTGGACAATTCCATTACCGCGGAATTGACCTTGAAAGTAGGGGACAACATTACCACCGACCATATCATGCCGGCCGGATCCAAGATCCTGCCTTATCGCTCCAATATCCCGTATCTTTCCAAGTTCTGTTTCGCCGTTTGCGACGAGAGCTTCGCAGAGCGTTCCAAGACGGCAGGCAACGGGTTTGTTGTTGGCGGAGAGAACTACGGTCAGGGATCATCGCGTGAGCACGCGGCACTGGTCCCGCTCTATCTCGGCGTGCGTGCCGTGATCGCTAAGAGCTTTGCGCGCATTCATGCGGCAAACCTGATCAATGCAGGCATTCTGCCCTTGACCTTTGCCAATGCAGAGGATTATGAGAAGCTGAATCAAGGCGACCAACTGACCTTGACCGACCTGAAAGAAGGCATGAAACTGGGCAAGATTCTATTGACAAATGAAAAAACGGGAGAAAAGATCCCGCTTTGTTGCTCGTTTACCGATCGTCAGCGCGATATTCTGCTTGCCGGCGGACTGTTGGCATATACCAAAGCGGCAAATTGAAAAGGAGAACCCGAAATGAATTCTGTTACACAGCAAATCGAACAGGCAACCGCTGCTTTTCGCGCTATTTTGGAGGAACAACTTGCCCGCCAGAATGAAATGGAAAAGGGTGCCGTTGTCAAGGACTTTTCCAAGATCTCTCCCATTCGGGTCGGTATTTGTGCGGGTGACGGCATTGGTCCGATCCTGACGCGCGAAGCCAAGCGGCTTTTGGAGCAACTTTTGAAAGAGGAGATCCAAAGCGGCAAAATCGAACTTTGCGAAATTGAGGGACTGACCATTGAAAACCGCCTTGCAAAAGGGGAGGCGGTGCCCAAGGAAACGCTTGCGGCAATCAAAAAGTGCGATGTTCTCCTCAAAGGACCTACCACTACCCCGAAAGGCGGCAGTATGGAAAGCGCAAATGTTGCGCTTCGCCGCGAACTGGATCTTTATGCAAATGTTCGTCCGGTCTGTCTGCCGGAGGAGGGGATCGACTGGATCTTTTTCCGTGAGAATACAGAGGGCGAATATGTTTTGGGAAGCAAGGGGATTGAACTGCCCGGGAAACTTGCCATGGACTTTAAAGTGACCACCGATGCCGGAACGCGCCGCATTGCCCGCGCGGCATTTGAGTATGCCAAAAACAACGGCAAGAAGAATGTTTCCATTGTTACCAAGGCGAACATTATGAAGAAGACAGACGGCAATTTCTCGGTACTTTCCCATGAAATTGCCAAAGAATACCCCGAAATTGAGGTCGAGGACTGGTATATCGACATCATGACGGCAAACCTGGTCAACCCGGTAATTCGCCAAAAGTTCCAGGTGTTCCTGCTGCCCAATCTTTACGGTGACATCATCACCGACGAGGCAGCCCAGATCCAGGGCGGCGTTGGAACG
>CAMOHW010000129.1 GCA_946615525.1 uncultured Clostridia bacterium
ACGCTTACGGTCCCCACTCTGGTATTGGACTGGATCTGCCCGGTCCATTCGACAATTCCTTGTGCATCCGCCGTCTTTTCGACCAGCGCCGAGGAAGTGCTATAACTACCGGAAGGCAATTTGACATGAATGGAATAGGTCATACCGGGCGTTCCTTGGACGCGAACGGTCGCCTTTTCCCCTTGCCGGACATCCTCGCTCCCTGCAAGGAGCGTCAGGTTGGAGGTTTGCGTTGGTTGCGATTCGGTCGTCGTTTGCGGATTGGAGGGGGCACGGTTTCCCCAATCGGGCATCAGGTCTTCACCCTCCTTTGCCAGCCGGCTGTTCCCGGTTGCATAATCAATGACAACGCCCGGCTGAACATTGTAGCAAAACACGCAGAACAGAACGCCCGCGCCGTTATCCTCTACAGAATACGCCTCCATCAAAACGCCGAGGGCGACCAGATTGCTTCCGCTGAAAATGGGGGACACGCGATAAAGTACATGGTTTTCGGTTTCCTTGACATAGTCGGCAACCATATTTTCAAACGGCAACATTCCATCCACATTGAGGTAGCGCGTTCCGGTGATCAGATTTTGCCGGTTTGCGTTCTCGCCGGTGAGTTGAAAGCCAATGAGATGACAACGGTTGTAGAGATATTTGCCATCTACAAAATCGTATTTGGCATCCTCCACCTTTTGCGGCCAGCCGGTGGGCTTGACACCGGAAATACTTCCGCGCTCCTCGGTGGGCATCAAATCTTTGCCTACGCTTGCCACACAAACGCCGCAACGGCCGAGCGAATCCAGTTCTGCGTAGGTTTCATAGGAGGTGCGCGCCGCACTTTTCTCTTCGTCGGTAAAATAGGGGCGGTTTCCGTTGACCTCGGCATACGCTGCGCCGGAATACCCAGGCAGTTCTTCCAAAGATACAGGCGTTTGTGTTTTTTTGGAAGGAAACAACCCGCAGGAAGAACAGAGCAGCGCCAACACCAACAAAAGAGGCAGACAAATGCGAAAAAAGCGTTTCACTGCAAATATACCTCCTCGGTGATCTTTTCATGCGAATAGCCGGCAAAATCGGCTTTGGAAATTGTCTTCATTACAGACAGGTCAAGCGAACATTGTAAATCGGACGGATAGATACGATTCCAGCGATAGACGACCAACCGCTCGATTTTCTCTGCAAACGCGCCGGGATCGCAGGTTTCCAAAAAGCACCATTCTCCCTTTCCGGCAGCCGCAAACGGATCTTCTGCTATGGTCAGGTCGACTTCTTTTCCGGCAAACAGTTCCGCCGAATACGGATGGATCGTCAGTTTCCCGCCGCTGATTTGCAAAATGCGATCAGTCAGAACACGGTCGCGGCTTTGCCGACGATGATTGAACATCATTCCGTTCCTGTCATCCAAAACGACAATCAAATTCATAAAAAACCCCTCTTCAAAAGAAACGCGGATGCGCGAGAGTTCGACGCATCCGCGTTTGCGGTCAAAGGCAACGCTCAACGCTTGCCAACCAATTCCATAGTATCTTTTGCAATCATCAATTCCTCGTTGGTGGGAATGACCAGCATTTTTACAGTGGCATCCGGCGTGGAAATATCATATTCTACCGAGGTGCGCTTTGCCTTGGCGTTGAGTTCTTCGTCAATTTTAACACCCAGGAACGCCAGGTTCTCGGCAACGCGTGTGCGATACTGCGGGTTGTTTTCGCCAATGCCGCCGGCAAAGACGATTGCATCTACGCCGCCCATTGCCGCTGCGTAACCGCCAATGTATTTGGTGAGTTGGTGAACGAGCATACTCTCGACCAACTGATACCGCTTGTTGCCGGCTTTTGCGCCTTCCTCAATGTCGCGGTTGTCGCTGGTGGTTTGCGAAACGCCGAGAATACCCGATTTCTTGTTCATAATGTAGTCGATCTGGTCAGGGGTCAGGTTCTCTTTCTTCATCAACAGCGGAACGATGGCAGGGTCGATGGATCCGCAGCGCGTGCCCATAATGATGCCTTCCAGAGGTGTAAGGCCCATAGTGGTATCAAAGCACTTGCCGCCTCTGACTGCCGCAATGGAAGAACCGTTGCCGAGGTGACAGGTCACGATTTTCAGATCTTTAGGGTCTTTGCCCAGCATTGCCGCCGCGCGCATGCTGACATAGCGGTGACTGGTCCCGTGGAAACCATAACGGCGGATATGGTATTTTTCATAGTATTCGTAAGGAAGCGCATAGAGGTAAGCGTAATCCGGCATGGTCTGGTGGAAACCGGTATCAAATACCGCCACCTGCGGTACGCCGGGCATCATTTTTTCGCAAGCGCGAATGCCGGTCAGATTGTGGGGGTTGTGGAGCGGGCCGAGTTCGCAGCACTCCTCAATGGCTTCAATAACTTTTTCGTCAATAATAACAGAGCCGGAGAACTTTTCGCCTCCGTGCAGAACGCGATGTCCCACCGCACTGATCTCGGAAAGCGAATTGATCACGCCGAATTCCTTGGAGGTCAGCGTATCCAGCACCAGTTTGACTGCCTCGGCGTGGTTCGCCATTTGAATGTCGATTTTATACTCGGGCTTGCCGTCGGCTTTCTGCTTAAAGTTACCGCCGTCAATACCGATACGGTCCGCCTGTCCTTTTGCGAGCAGGGTTTCGGTTTCCATATCGATCAGTTGATATTTGATGGAAGAACTGCCTGCGTTGATAACCAGAATTTTCATGTTTTGATATCCTTTCTTTTGTTGGAAAAACTACCCTTTTATTTTACAATATCTTCCGCTTTTTGTCAAGAGTTTGAAAAAGAAAAATCCCGCCCGAATTTCGGGCGGGATTTAGAAAAACATTAGGAAAGTTTGGGTGCTTTTGCAATGCTTGCGGCAATTTCCTCATCGGTGGGAATATAGTCGGTCATGGTGCCGTTGTGGAACTGCTCATAAGCATACATATCAAAGTAGCCGGTACCGGTCAGACCGAAGACAATGGTCTTTTCCTCGCCGGTCTCTTTGCATTTGAGCGCCTCATCGATGGCAACGCGGATGGCGTGCGAACTCTCGGGCGCCGGAAGGATCCCTTCAACGCGCGCAAACTGCTCGGCGGCGGCAAAGACATCGGTCTGTTTGACGCTGGTGGCTTCCATCAGTCCTTCGTCGTAAAGCTCGGAAAGAATCGAGCTCATACCGTGGTAGCGCAAGCCGCCCGCATGGTTGGGCGCCGGCATAAAGCCGCTGCCCAGAGTGTACATTTTTGCAAGCGGGCAAACTTTGCCGGTATCGCAAAAATCGTAAACATACTTGCCGCGGGTCAAACTCGGGCAGGATGCCGGTTCCACTGCGATAAAGCGATAATCCTTTTCTCCACGCAGTTTTTCGCCCATGAAGGGAGAAATCAAACCGCCCAGGTTGGAGCCGCCTCCGGCACAACCAATAATGATGTCCGGTTTAATGCCGTATTTATCCAATGCGGCTTTGGTCTCCATACCGATCACCGATTGGTGCAGGAGCACCTGGGAAAGCACACTGCCAAGAACATAGCGATAGCCCTCGCGGGTAACGGCGGCTTCCACGGCCTCGGAAATGGCGCAACCCAAACTGCCGCCCGTGCCCGGGAACTCCTCCAGGATCTTGCGGCCAACAGCCGTTTCGGTGGAAGGAGAGGGGGTTACAGACGCGCCGTAGGTCCGCATGACCTCGCGGCGGAAGGGTTTTTGCTCGTAGGAAACCTTAAC
>CAMOHW010000130.1 GCA_946615525.1 uncultured Clostridia bacterium
ATGGACCAGTGTATGGCGGATGTTGCCGGGCTGGATGTAGCCATCGGCGACCGGGTTATTTTGTTCGGGGAAGACCCCGATGACTTGGCAAAACTGGCGGGCATGGCAAATACCATTCCATACGAATCACTTTGTTTGATCTCTTCGCGCGTTCCGCGCATTTATATTGAAAAAGAATAAAAAAAGGAGGTGCCGAATGAAAGACTGCATCACCCCGGACTTTATGTTCGGACATTATTGGGAGGTCACGCCGGAGTTTCTTGCAAAAAACGGAATTCGCGCGCTCTTGATCGATATTGACAACACTCTTGCACCCTACGAAATGCCGGACCCGGACGAGCAGATCCAAAACTGGTTTTCCAAGCTCGCGGCAAACGGCATTTCCGCCGCGCTTGTTTCCAACAACCACGCGCCGCGCGTGGAGCGGTTCAACAAAACGCTGGGGTTGATCGCCTATCCGGACAGCGGAAAGCCCGGCAAGAAAAATCTTGTGCGCGCAATGCAGGAAATGAATGTAAGCACAGAAGAAACGGCAGTTTTGGGCGACCAACTGCTCACCGATTGCTATGCCGGCAAACGCCTGGGGCTCCGTGCCATCATCGTGCCCCCCATCAAGGATAAGACCAATCTTTTCTTCCGCTTCAAACGCCTGTTGGAGCGCCGATACATCCGCCGCTATGCCAAAGAACACGGCAGGGAAGATTGGATGTCTTTTTGGAAGATTTGAACAGAAACCGCCCGCCGCAAATCGCGGCGGGCATTCATTTTACTTTCATTATTTCTTCTTTGCCAATAAGTCGCGGATCTCGGTGAGCAGAACTTCCTGTTGACGAATGGAGTTTTCAAACGAAGTTTCTTTTTCGGCGGCGGCTTTGGCGGCAACTTCGGCAGCGGCCTTTGCCTCTGCGGCTTTCTGTGCTTCTTCCTCAATTTTCTTTCGCTCGGCAATGGCTTTTGCCTTGGTGATGACGCGCAGGATCAGGAAGATGCAAAGCGCGGTGATGAGGAAGTCGATAATGGTTTGCAGCCAGGCGCCCCACAGAATGGCGGATTCGGCTTGCAGGACCTCTCCGGCTTCATCCAGTTTTTCGGGGCGCAAAACGGTCTTCCAGCTTTCCAAATTGCCGGTTCTGATGAAGAACCCGATGATCGGATTGAGGATGTAGTTGACCAGCCCGCTGACGATTTTGCCGAATGCGGCGCCAATGATTACGCCAACGGCCATATCCAAAATGTTTCCGCGGGAAAGGAACGCCTTAAAATCGCTCCAAAATGTGCTTTTCTTTTTTTCTTTCTTTGCCATAACAAAAATCTCCTTTCGGTTTTTTTGGCTCTTTTTTTCATTATACCGCGCCTTTTTTCGTTTGTCAAGACTTGAAAAACAAGGGAAATATGCTACAATAGAGGTAACGAGCAAAAAAGGAGCAGGAAGATGCAACAAGAACCGCAAACGCTGATCCACCCGCTGGACCCGATTTTTGCGGAGGACGCCCAAGTTTTGATTTTGGGCAGTTTTCCGTCGGCGTTGTCGCGCCAGGTCGTCTTTTACTACGGCAACCCGCAAAATCGGTTTTGGAAGGTGCTTTCGACCATTTTTGAGTGCCCCTTGCCCCAAACCAACGGGGAAAGGAAGGCGCTGATCCTTTCCAATCGGCTGGCGCTTTGGGATGTCGTTGCTTCCTGCCGGATCAGCGGCTCGGCAGATAGCAGTATTTCCCGGGTCGTGCCAAACGATCTTTCCCAAATCCTTTCCCGCGCGCCCATTCATAAGATCCTCTTGAACGGAAAAACCGCGGCGCGGTGGTTTTACAAATACCACCCGGATGTGAAAACTCCAACCGTTGTTTTGCCCTCCACCAGCCCCGCCAACGCGGCGTGGAGTTTGGATCGGCTCTGCGAAGTCTGGAAACATGAGATGCTTTGAAATACAGTTCGGGCGGGTATGCTTGGCATACCCGCCCAAAGTTTATTCGGTTAGAACTTTCCCATCAAAACGCGCAGTTTTGTTCGGGTAATGATGTTTTCCACCACCGCGCACATTGCCAAAATTGCAAGGAACCAAAGGCAGGAAAACCAGGGCTCTGCAAAGGCAAGAAGGCTTTGAAGCCGTGTGACAACAGTGTGTGCGGTCGGCGTAAAAATTTGCTGGTGCCAACCAAAATAAATCAAACTGTTTGCGCCAATGTGGGCAATGACGTTGCTTTGGATCATGGTAGAAAGGCAAACGATAGCCAGGATCCCGCCCATTGCCGAGAGCAGCATCAACGGATAGATGCCGTAAATAGAATCATACATATCCACTGTTTCTATTTTGCCCAGCTTGCGGTTCAAAATGCAAAGGCCGAGGTTGACGATCAGGCAGGCAAGCAACGCGAGTGCGGTTTTCCACTTGCTTGCAAAGACGTATTGTAAGCCCTGAGGATATTTTTTGAGCAGATACCCAATGTAAAAGAAGGGGATTGCCATAATACTTGCGTCCAGGTTCCAGGGCAGAGCGGGTCCACCAAAATGGATGTAGATCACCCCTGCGACTGGTGCCAGGATCACAACGGCAAGCAGAACATACTTTTTGAGATATTTGGAGGCAAAATAAAATAGGATCTCTACCAGAAACAGGCAGGTCAAAAACCAAACGGTCCCGGATCTTCTTTG
The DNA here is from genome assembly GCA_946615525.1 of uncultured Clostridia bacterium. Lineage (GTDB taxonomy): Bacteria > Bacillota > Clostridia > Oscillospirales > CAG-272 > UMGS1865. The sequence continues at coordinate 2,653 of CAMOHW010000130.1, forward strand.
AATGATGAAATCAAGGAACAGACGGAGCAATTTGGAAACGGTAAAGTTTTTTTGATAAAGTTGAAGGAGCATTTTGTAAGCAATAACCCCAAGGGACAACACCGCATAGGGTAACAACAGGGCTTTCGCTTTCTTTTTTAGGAAGGGAAGGAACGAGAGATCATTTTTGAACAGGTAGCCGGATAAAAAGAAAAACAGGGGGACATGAAAAGAAAAGATCCAAGTACCCAGTTTTCCAAGTCCGGGAAGATGCCCTAATAGGATCAGCAAAATGCCAATTCCTCTTGCCAGATCGATCCATGCAATGCGTTCTTTTTTTTGCAGTTCCTGAACCATATCGAAAACTCCCTTTTATGATATTTGAAAGGAATCGGCAAACGCGGTTGCCAGTTGGTCGCAACGCTCGTTGTAAGGGTGCCCGGCGTGTCCTTTGACCCAAACCCACTCGACCTCGTGCCCGGCGGCAAGTGCCAACAGTCTTTCCCAAAGATCGGGATTCAGCGCGGCGCTTTTATCCGGCTTTTTCCAACCATGGGCGCGCCAATTCTGTGCCCAGCCCTGGAGCATAGCGTCCACCACATATTTGGAGTCGGAGGTCAGTTTGACTTGGCAGGGCTCTTTCAGGGCGGCAAGCGCTTCGATCACGGCGGTGAGTTCCATGCGGTTGTTGGTGGTTTCGGGTTCTCCGCCCGAAAGTTCCTTTTCCCGCCCGTGGTAGACAAGGATCGCCCCCCAGCCGCCCGGGCCGGGATTGCCCCGGCAGGCGCCGTCGGTATAAATCTCAACTTCTTTCAAATTTGCTTTCCTCAATAGTCAAAAATATCGTGGATCAGAATATGTTTCAGTTCGTCTTCCAGTTTTTCGGCAAACAGGGCAAAGCCCAAATCGTTGGGGTGAACGCTATCCACCGTGCAGGCGTCGCCAAAGCGACCGCGGAAAATGGAAGAACCGTCGATCAGCCAAACATTTTTGTCGCCCGACTCGCGTGCAAATTTCCAAACGGCCAAAATTGCGTCGCGCCGATCCAAAGATGCTGACAA
>CAMOHW010000131.1 GCA_946615525.1 uncultured Clostridia bacterium
ATCATGGATCAACGAGTAGGTGTGGATCATTTCCACAGCGGCGGCAAACGGAAGGGCGGCTTCCTCGCGCCCTCCAAACAGTCGGCAAAACTCCAACACGAGCGTTGGACGAATGCGCTTTCCGCCGGCAAACAAACTGTATTGTTCCGAATCGAGCAACATTTTCAAATCGGCATCTTCTGTATAAAGGTTATGCAAAAAATGCTCGGTCATGGTTGCGTTGCGATCCAAAGCCAGCTGCAATGCTTCTGATGTCATTCTGCGTCCTCCCCGTCGTCCGCATCGGTCAAAACAGCGGTCCCGTCCGGTTTTAGGGTGAGGATCTTCATTTTTTGTTCGGCGGCGTCCAGCGCCTCGGTGCATTCGCGCACCAGGCCAATTCCCTCTTCATAAAGTTTCAAAGAGGCGTCCAAGCCATCGTTTCCGGTGTCCAAACGGCGGGCGATCTCTTCCAGGCGCGCCAAAGAGGCTTCAAAATCCGCCTGCTTCTTTTTCTCTGCCATGATTACTCCTTTTTTCAACGTGTTTTGTGAGATTTACTTGATCTTCTTTGCTTTTTTGGATTTGCCGAAAACAAAGAGCGAATCGTTATCCCGGAAGACATAATTTGCATCCGGAACCAGAATGGTTTGACCGAATTTGACAGCAATGACGTTGAGCTCGTATTTGCTGCGGATGTTGGTATCCTTCAGTGCTTTGTTCACCCATTCCTGTTGCACCGGGATCTCAAAAATACTGTATTCATCAGAGATCTCAAACACATCCAAAAGACCGGAAGCCGTGCACTTGACGGCAATTTTGTTTGCAATATCCTTTTGCGGATCAACCGTTTCGTCCGCTCCCGCAATTTTCAAAAACTTGCATTGGAACTCGTTGGAACCGCGGGATACAATGTATTTTGCGCCGTATTCGCGTAACTTAGAGGTGATTTCCAATGCGGCTTGAAAATTCTTGCCCACCGAAACCACGCAAACATCAAAGGACGAAACACCCAGGTCCCGTAAAACAACGTCTTTGGTGCAATCCGCTGCAAAGGCATTTTCAAAATCATCCGACAAAAGATTGATCAAATCTTTATCCATGTCGTAGATACATACGCTCGCTTTCAGTTCCAAAAGCCGATATGCCAAATGTTTTCCAAATTCGCTCATTCCGATAATCAATACAGATTTCATCCTACCAATACCTTCCCTTCCGGTTTTTGTACAATTGAATTATTCTTGTTTCTCAAAATCAAATCAAACAATGTCAAGGCGCCTAAACGCCCGATATACATCAAAAACGTAATGATGATTTTTGTCGGGATCATAGCGTGTTCGGTCAATCCCATGGTGAGCCCGACCGTTCCGATCGCCGAAATGACTTCAAAAATGATTTGTGTAATATCAAACGGCTCATAGGAACCGATGATCATGGTTGACAAAAGAATAACGGATAGATATGCGATCATCAAAGAAACCGCTTGTCTTACGACTTTGTTTCCAACGTTCCGTTTGAAAAGAACAATGTGTTCCTGGTTTCTTGCCGAGGAGATCAGCGTTGCCATAACGACAACCATTGTTGTTACCTTCACTCCGCCGGCAGTGGAACCGGAGTTGCCGCCGATCAGCATTAAGATGTCAGTCAAAAGTTGACCGCTGGGGGAAAGTTTTGCCATATCCACGGTATAAAACCCTGCGGTGCGCGGTGTGACTGAAAGAAACAAAGAATTGAGGACTTTATCGCCAAATGCCATTTCGGCATATGCGGACTTCGCTCCGATATTGGTAAACTCAAACACGAAGAACAGCAGTGCCGGGACAAAAATGAGAAAAAGCGTGGCAACCAAAACGATTTTGGTGTGCAACTGGAATTTGGAAAACTTGAATCTGCAATCCAGAATATCTCCCCACACAAGGAATCCGAGCCCGCCAACGATGATCAGAAACATGATGGTCAATAATACGGCGGGGTTGGAAGAATACTGTGAAAGAGAACCGGTTCCGAAAACATCAAATCCCGCATTACAGTAAGCGGAAACAGAATGAAAGATACCAAGATAGACCGCCCTATTGCCGTATTCCTGCCAAAGTGCCCGTGCAAGGATCGTAGCGCCTATCCCTTCAAAGAGCAGTGTGCCGATGACAATGCGCCAGATGAGTTTTGGAACGCTGGAAATACTGTAACTGCCGGCGGATTGCATCATCACCGTGCGGTTATAAATACCGATCTTTCGTTTGATGATCATAAAAAACAGTGTAATGATCGTCATAAACCCAAGCCCGCCGATTTGGATCAGGCAAAGAATGACGATCTGCCCGAAAAGGGTGAAGTGCGCCGCAGTATCAAAAGCGGTAAGGCCGGTCACGCAGGTGGCGCTGGTGGCTGTCAGCATTGCGTCTATAAACGAGGTCGAGCCCGTTTTGGAAGCAAACGGCATTAACAAAAGGATGGTTCCGATCAAAACAGTGATCAAATATCCCAGCGAAAGCAGTGCTACGACCGGCATATTCCTATGGATTTCGTATTTTTTCATTGATTCTCCCTATCGCGATATTCAAGTAAAATGTTCGGTAGATGTTACAACGACCCCGGCAACGCCATCCGCAAAGCGAACGGCAAGTTCATCACCCTTTTGCAAGGGTTCTACCGAGGAAACGATTGTTCCCTCTTTTTCCACTTCGGCATAGCCGCGGGAAAGCACTTTGAGCGGGTTCATTCCTTCCAATTTTGCGGCAATGCGCGCAAGATCCCCCCGCTTGCCGGAAAAATAGAGTTGAGCAGACTGCGAAAGCCGCCGTTCCAGATCTGCGATATGCAGGCGAAGCGGATCCAACAAACTCTCCGGTCGGGAAAGCGCGCGTGAGGATGCCAGTTGATTGAGGTATCTTCGCTCCCCATCCAATTTCAGGCGCAACCGGCGCTCCATAGCGGCGGCATAACTCCTCAAAACGCGCTGCAATTCCTGCGCATCCGGCACGGCAAGTTCCGCCGCGGCGGAAGGTGTTGGTGCGCGCAGATCGGCAACAAAATCGCAAATGGTAAAATCCACCTCATGTCCGACGGCGGAAATGACCGGAACAGAACAATCTGCAATCACTCTGGCAAGGACCTCATCGTTGAACGCCCAAAGGTCCTCTGCAGAGCCGCCGCCGCGACCAATGATGATCACATCCACAAGGCCGGAGTTTTGAAAGGTCAGAATGCCGCAAGCCAACTGCTCGGCAGCTCCCTCCCCTTGCACCAATGCGGGATACAGGATGATTTGCGCCGCGGGAAACCGGCGGGAAAGAATGTTGCGAATATCCCTGATCGCCGCCCCGGTTTGCGAAGTGATGACTCCGATCGTTTTGGGAAACTTGGGGATCGGCTTTTTGCGCGCCGGATCGAAAAGCCCTTCGGCTTCCAATTTGCGGCGCAACCGCTCAAATTGAAGTGCCAGGATCCCGGCGCCGTCCGGCTGGATCTCGTTGACATAAATTTGATATTGACCGCCTGCGGAATACACCGAAACGCGACCGCTGACGATCACTTTCATTCCGTCTTCCGGCAAAAAAGCAAGTCTGGACGCCTGTGTGCGGAACATAACGGCACGGATTTGACCGTCCGGATCTTTCAGGGTAAAGTAGAGGTGCCCCGAACGAGGCGCGGAAAAATTGGAGATCTCACCGCGCACCAGAAC
>CAMOHW010000132.1 GCA_946615525.1 uncultured Clostridia bacterium
CACGCTTGCTTCAACGATATGGATATGCTCATCGTCGGTATGGGCGGTGACAGTTATATCGACGGCTTTTTTGAAACCAACGGTTGCACCTTGCACGATCACAAAACGCACTTTTCCATTTGGTCGCTCTTCGGCTCTCCGTTGATCATCGGGTGCGACATTCGCAAAATGCCCAAAGAGGCAATGGACATTCTGACCAATGAGGATGTCATTGCCATCAACCAGGATCCCGCGCTTTATCAGCCCTACCGGATCGCCCTGGATCGCTGCCCGGATGAAATTTTGGTTTATGCGCGCCTGTTGGAGAACGGCGATTTTGCCATTGGTTGCTTCAACATGAGCGAGGGCGACTACCGCTTTATCTTCGGCTTGGATGAACTTGGGCTTCCCGCTACCAGCGGCAAGACCATTGTTGCCAAAGAGCTTTGGAGCGGTAAGGAACAGCCCCTGCGTTGCGATTCCTTTGACCTTACCATTGAGCCGCACGGAACGCGCATTTACCGTTGCAAAGTGGTGGATCAAAAATGATTTGTATGCGTTGCGGTGCTACGCTGGATGGGATCGATGTCGGCGCGCACCGAAAGTTGATCAACCGGGCGGCAAAGGAGTTTTTCTGCCGCGACTGCCTGGCAAAGGAACTGGGGTGGGATCGCGCCTATCTCGATCAAGCCATCCTGCGCTTCCGTCGCTGGGGGTGCACGCTTTTTCCGCCTCTTGATCCACAAAATTGACGAATTCGTATAAAATAATCTATTTGGCACAGAACGATCGGAAAGTGAGAATGAATATGAAAAGAGTATTGACAGTTTTATTGGTTGCGCTCCTTTTGGTGGGAACGTTCGTTTCCTGCGGCTCCAAAGGGGAACTGAAAAAAGGAAAAATTGTAAAGAATACCGAAGCCGAGGAGCAGGATTCCGGCAATAATACCCTGACGACCAGTAAGCGTGCCGAGTTGGACGCGATCTACCAGCAAAAACTGGCGGGAACGCAGGCGTTTGCCGAGGTTCCGAGGGCTACCGGTAACGGAAAGACCTATTATGTTTCGTCCATCAACGGGAACGATAATAACAACGGTCTTTCTTCCGCAACCGCTTGGAAAACGCCCAAAAAGACGAATAATATTGTCAAAAGCGGAGATGTTGTCCTGTTTGAATGCGGCAGCGTGTTCCGTCGGTCGAATGAGTATTTTCTGACCATGAAAAGCGGCGTGACCTATGCCACCTACGGAACGGGTGCAAAGCCGATCTTCTACGGCTCTATTGATGCCTCCGATGCCGGCAAATGGGTGCAGGTGAAAACCAATGTCTATAAATACACGGAAGAGATTCTCTTGAACGGTGGAACAAACGATATTGGTGCCATCGTTTTCAACGGCGGCGAAGCGTGGGGAATCAAGATCCAAATGACCTACAACAGCAACAGGGATGCCGCTTATCAAACGCTCGCTTTAAGCGGTGTTGACAACGGTTTGCAATCCAATTTGAATGTTCAAAGTTATAGTTTGACCACCGGAGCGGATCTGCAAGGACCGGATTTGAGTTTCTATCACGACGCAAGAAATGTCTATCTTTACTGCGAGGGTGGAAACCCCGGCAGACGTTTTTCTTCCATTGAACTTTCCCAAAGCAACTGCGCATTTTATGGCAATGGTATTTCCGATGTTACCGTTCTCAATCTGGATTTCCGCAATTTCGGGGAACACGGCATTTCCGCGTATGATTGCAAGAACCTGACGGTGAAAAACTGTGAATTCCGTTTCATCGGAGGAACCATTCAAGTGGGCTTTGGCGATTGGCGCAACTATGATACGCGCTTGGGCAACGCCATTCAAAACTGGAATTCCTGCGATGGTATGACTATTGAAAACTGCTTCTTTGATCAGACCTATGATACCGCTATGACCACGCAGTCCAATTCCAACGTATCTACCAAGAATGTTACCTACCGCAACAACGTATCGCAAAATATGTGGTTTGGCGTGGAACTTTGGGCAGGTGATCCGAAAAATCCCGCAACATTGGAGTTTTCCAATGTAGATGTCAGTGGCAACTATTTCAAAAACATCGGCGAAGGATTTACCACCCAGCGTCCGGATAAAAAGGAAGACGGTTATTCGATCAACGCATTTATAAAAGTCAGCCGCGGTCCATATCAAACCAACAACTCTTTCTCGGTTACAGACAATATTATAGATGGAACCAACGGCAAAATGCTTTACTGCAATCAGGCAAAAACCAACTCCAACACAAACGGTGTGCTGTTGGATAGAAATACCTATATCGGTTCTGAAAATGTTGATTTTGCGGTGATCTCCGGCAAGAAATACGCGTATAAACCCAATGGCATTTCCGACGTTCAGGCATTGGGTGTAGAAACCAACGGAACATTCTATTTTGTTCAGTCTGCCGATCCAACGGCTATGCTTTCCTATACCTACCAAGCCAAAAACAAGGTAGAGTTGCCCCTCAGAGTCTTCTTCCCGACGGGATATGACAGTGGCGAATCCTATCCTTTGGTTGTCTTCTTCAATGCCGAGCAGGCAAGCGGGACCGACAATTTAGCAAACATTACAAAGAATTCTTCGATCATTTCCAAACTGATCCGGGAAGATCGTGCGATCGTTGTTGTTCCGCAATGTCCGAGCGGCACATGGACGGGATTGAAAGTTTCCAACGGCAATTACTCTACGGAAACGGTTGCCGAAACAGATGTGATGAAGGCGGTTGCCGCTATGATCCGCGATGTTGCCGAGGAGTTTGATACGATCGGAAAGTATGCCATTGGTATTGATGCCGGAGCGTATGCGGTCAGCGACTTGCTGGTGCGCCATCAAAATCTGCTTGTTGCCGGTATCGTCATTGCAGGCGCGGGAGATCCCTCCGCAAGCATCGGCGGTGCCGAGGCATGGATCATTCATTCCAAACGGGATGATGAGATCCCGTTTGATGATGCCAGCGAACTTGCAGAGGCCTGGGACGCAAAAACCGTATTCTATGATAACTGGAGCATTTTGCACGATTGTTGGGACGAGGCAAGCAAAAAAGAAGACCTTCTTGGCTGGCTGCTTTCCAAATAACCAAAAGGGGGAAAACCCATGAAAAAAGTAATTGCCTTGCTTCTCGCACTTTTGCTGGTGACCGCAATGTTCGGTTGCACCAAGCAGAAGGAGGAAGAAGAGGACCCGAGCATTTATCAGGAAGACGACGGTAACTGGTATCCTAAAGTCGTCTGATCTGGTCATCATTAAACAAAAAGCACAAAACGCCCCGGGCAACCGGTGCGTTTTGTCTGCGCTCATAAAAACAAACCATAGGAGAATATTAAGATGAGCATATTTGAAGAAATCAAAAACATCCAAAAAATGGTGCAATCGGGCAAAAAAGTCCCCCTTGCCGAGCCGCATTTCTTTTTGGAGGATGAATCTGTTTTGGCGTATCCGCGCACCAAGGGCGATACCCGCCAGCCGTATATTTATGACGGGCGGTTGCTCTGGGCTTATGCTTGCGGATATCTGCGAGAATTGGACGGTCAATTCACCATCTTTCCGGAGGCGAAAGAGGGGGATGAACCCACCATTGCCGTTTTTGCCAATGTTGAGGGAAAGTTGATTTCGCTTTTGGGAATGCCTATCC
>CAMOHW010000133.1 GCA_946615525.1 uncultured Clostridia bacterium
GCGTTTGGCATAGGGCTCGTCACAAGGAACGGCACCGATATCGTAAAGGAACTTATGCCAAAAACGGGAATAGATCATGTGGCGGGTCACATGCTCCATACCGCCGTTATACCAGTCCACCGGCATCCAGTATTTGAGCTTTTCGGGGTCGGCAAGCGCTTTTTCATTGTGCGGGTCAATATAGCGCAAGAAATACCAGGAAGAACCGGCCCATTGGGGCATGGTATCGGTCTCGCGCTTGGCGGCGCCGCCGCATTTGGGGCACTTGCAATTGACAAAGGACTCCACCTTGGCAAGCGGGCTTTCCCCTCCCTCGCCCGGCTCAAAGTTCTTCATGTTAGGCAGGTGCAGCGGCAATTCCTCATAAGGCACGGGAACCATGCCGCACTTGGGACAATGGACGATTGGGATCGGCTCACCCCAGTAGCGCTGACGGTTGAACGCCCAATCCTTCATCTTATACTGCACGCCCATTTCGCCAATGCCCTCGGCTTTGAGGTATTCGAGCATCCGCGCAATGGAATCTTTTTTGTTGGTAAAACCGTTGAGGAACCCGGAGTTGACCATTTCGCCGTCGCCGGTGTATGCCTCTTTGGAAATATCGCCGCCTTTGATGACCTCAATAATATCAATGCCAAACTTCTTGGCAAAGGCGTAGTCGCGCTCGTCATGCGCCGGGACCGCCATAATGGCGCCGGTGCCGTAGCCCATCATAACATAGTCGGAAATGTAAATGGGAATCTCCTTGCCGCTGACCGGGTTGATGGCGGTAAGGCCCTGGATGCGGACGCCGGTTTTATCCTTGTTGAGCTGGGTGCGCTCAAACTCGGTTTTCTTGGCGCAAATTTCGCGGTATTCGTCAAGTGCGGCAATGTTGCCGATGCGCTCGCGGTTTGCTTCAATGATGGGATGCTCGGGCGCAATGACCATAAAGGTCACGCCAAAGAGCGTATCGCAGCGTGTGGTGTAAATGCGCAGTTTTTCGCCGGTCTCCTTGATGGTAAAGTTGACGAATGCGCCGGTGGATTTGCCGATCCAGTTGATTTGCTGTTGCTTGATGTTGGGCAGATAATCCACTTTGTCAAGCCCCGAAAGCAGACGGTCGGCATACTCGGTGATGCGCAAATACCAAACGGTTTTGGATTTTTGCACGATGTCGCTATGGCAAATATCGCATTTGCCGCCCTGCGAATCCTCGTTGGAAAGCACCACCTTGCAGCTGGGGCAATAGTTGACCAGCGCCTGATCGCGGAAGACCAGACCCTTTTCAAACATTTTGAGGAAGATCCACTGCGTCCAGCGGTAAAAGCCCTCCTCGGTGGTGTCCACCACGCGGCTCCAGTCAAAGGAGAAGCCGACGCGTTTGAGCTGGGAGGTAAACTTTGCAATGTTTTTATCGGTCACTTCACGGGGATGTATTCCGGTCTTAATGGCATAGTTCTCTGTCGGCAATCCGTAGGCGTCAAAGCCGATGGGGAACAGTACATTATAGCCCTGCATTCTCCGCTTGCGGGAAATGACTTCCATGCTGGAATATGCTTTGATATGCCCGACGTGCATTCCCGCGCCCGAGGGATAGGGGAACTCGACCAGCGCATAGAACTTCTTTTTGGGACTGTTGTCAACGGCTTTGAAAATGCCCGCCTCGTCCCATTTCTTTTGCCATTTCGGCTCGATATTCCGAAAATCGTATTTCATTTTTCCTCTGCCTCCGTTTTTTCGTCGATGGAGAGGAAATGGATTTCCTGAGCATCGCCGTATAGTTTTTCCAATTTATAAAACTCCCGAGATTCCTGACTGAAAATATGCAGGATGACGGAATGATAATCCAACACGACCCAGTTGCCGTTGTCCCGTCCCTCGTAGTGGGCGGGATCCACTCCGCGCTCGCCGATCTTAAACTCGACCTCGCCGCCGAGAGATTTGACTTGCGTGGACGAGCGTCCGGTGCAAATGATGAAATAATCGGTGATGACGGTGTGATCTTCTACCCGCAGCACCTTGATGTCACCGGCTTTTTTTGCGTCCAGAACATCAAAGATCGCATGGGCAAGTTCTTCCGGTGTTGCGCCGGTGAGCGGCGGCTTTTTTTCTTCCAAAACTTCCTGGTCTTTTTGCTTCATATTGGTTTATCCTTTCTTCCCCGCAAACATTTACGGAGAACTGTATATCCTGTGAAAATCGCTGTCTTGCGGGCGATCAAACACACGGTCGGGGTCAAATTGAGCGTCCGTGACCGGAGTTTTGGGCATGAGCGTGCGGTTGACCGCCGCGCGGGTGCCTTCCCGCGAAAGTACATAATACCATGCGCCGCTCTTGCCTTTGATCGCCTCGCCCGGAGCCGTTTCGAACGAAAGATTTTCAAAACCGTATTTCCCAAGCCCGTGGGAAAGCCCGATCGCCTCATGGATAGGCAGGTCGGTCTTCATATTCGGGGCGGCGATGAAAAACAATTTCATAAAGGTCGTTGCGTCCAAACATTCACATTTTTGAGCAAATGCGCGCAAAAAACTCTGTTGCGCCTGAATGCGCCCCAAATCGGCGGTTGCGTAGCCGGAACGATAGCGAATAAAGGACAGCGCCGTTTTGCCGTCCAGATGTTGCATGCCCTTTGGAATGTGGATCTCCAACCCCTGGGCGGGATCGCTGTAATCCATATCCATGGGGATCTCCAGATCCACACCGCCGATCGCATCCACCAAAGCGGGAACGCATTTGAGGTTGAGCGAGGCAAACCAGTGGACCGGAACGCCCAAAGCGCGGGAGAAAAACGCCTTGCAATTTCCGCTTCCCAGCGCGCGCAAAGCACCGTTGAGTTTGCGGTAATTGCCTTTGGTGTATGCCGCATAGGTATCCCGCGGGATCTGCAAAATGCTCATTTCTCCGGTCTTTGCGTTGCGGGCAACCAAAAGAATGGTATCGGTCAAAACGCCCGATTCGTCGCAACCGAAGATCAAAAACCGGCGGACCGGATCGTTCTCTGCCGCAAAAGCGGGGACCGAACCGCAAACAAGCAGACAAATGCAGACAAACAGACAAAAAATGCGTTTTTGCATACGATACACCTCTTTTTTTCAAATGATGTATCGTGCGCCAAAGAAATCTTGTTTATGTTTTTGCGCCTTCCAGAATCAGCGCGTTGCGGGCGGCAACGGTATCCCCTGCAATGGGGAGCCCATCCGCCAAAAGCCCGGTGATGGTCATATCAAAAGATCGCAGCAAAATACGGCGCAAATGCTCTCTCCGCTCGGCAGAGGACATTGTTTGCGGTCGTGCGTTCCAAAACGCCTCGCGCAACGCGACACAATCCGGGAAGGTACGCGACGCGTCGATATAGTCGGCAAGGTAAAGCAGTTTTTCGGGCAAGGTCATGTTTGCCCGTCCGGTGGTATGCCAGCGCACCGCCGAGAGTAACACGGGGTGGGCAAACGCGGGAAACTCCAAAGGGATCAGCGCCGCCGCGGTCCTTGCGTGCAGCGTTTTGTGCGCCAAAACATCCTGCGCAGTCAAACGAATGCCATGAGAAGCGCAAAAAGCGCAATGTTCTTCAACCGACCATTCTTTGGTCAAATCATGCAACAACGCCGCCGCGCGTAAAAGATCGGTTTTGGAGGGACAATACAGTGC
>CAMOHW010000134.1 GCA_946615525.1 uncultured Clostridia bacterium
GCCGCACGCCTTTCCGGTGTTTCCAAAGAGAAGATCGTAAGCGCGTTGGAGCAATATCGCGGTGCCGCGCGCAGGACCGAATTTCGCGGATATTTCCGCGGTTGCCCGGTTTATGACGATTATGCGCATCACCCGGACGAGATCAAGGCGACTCTGGAAGGGCTTCACACACTGGTTCCTGCCGGAGGGCGTTTGGTATGCGTTTATCAGCCGCACACATATAGCCGGACCGTCGGCTTTTTCCAAGCGTTTTCACAGGCGTTTGACCGCGCGGATCTGCTACTGCTTTCGGATATTTATGCCGCACGCGAGCAGAACAAAAGCGGCGTTTGCTCCGGGCAGTTGGCAAAGGCGATCCGCGGGCGAGGCGGGCATGCTTTGAGCACAGGAACGGTTGCGGAAACGGCAAAGATCTTGCCCTCTTTTTTAAGAAAAGATGATCTCTTGGTCATTATGGGAGCCGGGGATATCGAGGGCATTTTTGAATTGCTGCCCATTCAAAAAGAACCGGGATAAAAAGCAAAAAGAGCGAGGCGGTTTTGGTCTGCCTCGCTTTTTTATTATTCTTGTTTAACGGCTCCAGGAGCCGATTTTTTAGCATTTTTTGCTTTTTTATAAATTGTCGAAAAATAGAATAAGACTAAAAATCGTTTTTGATTCTTATACGATTTGGAAGATGAAAAATTTGAGATAATCCGTTTCCGGAACATTCCACAAAATGGGGTGGTCGGGCGATTGCTGGCGTGCCTCGATTTGCCGCAAACCAACTCCTGCGTCTTGTGCCGCGTTATGGATCATTTGACGAAAATAGGTTTCGGTCATAAAATGTGAGCAGGAACAAGTAGCAAGATAACTTCCGCGCCCAAGGAGTTTCATGGCACGGCGATTGATCTCGCGATAGCCCTTGATGGCGTTGCGTAGCGTATCCCGACTTTTGGTAAATGCCGGTGGATCCAAAATGATGAGGTCATAGTCGAATACAGGAGCTTTTTCGGCTTGCTCCAAATAGTCAAATACATCCGCGCAAACAAAATCCATCCGATCCGAAAGTTCGTTGCGTTCGGCATTTTTCTTTGCAATTGCGAGCGCGTCGGCGGAAATATCAACGGCGGTTACATGGCCGGCGCCGGCTTGCGCGGCGTTCAGCGCAAAAGAACCGGTATGTGTAAAGCAATCCAAAACGCGCGCGCCGGAGGCGATTTTGCGAATTGCCGCGCGATTGTATTTTTGGTCCAGGAAAAATCCTGTTTTCTGTCCGTTTTTATAATCGACTTCGTATTCGATCCCGTTTTCCGAGATCAAACAAGTGCCGAGTTCGGGATTCTCAAGCCCTTCTCCCATCCATGCGCCGCTCCCGGGCTCCATACCCTCCAATTTGCGCAAAGGAGACTCGTTGCGCTCATATAAAACGCGGACAGACACTCCGAATTCTTCACGCAACAGCTGCAAAAGAAGACCATAAATCAGCGGTTTGATGCGTTCCATCCCCAAAGAAAGCACTTCGGTTACCAAAACGTCGCCAAAACGATCCACCGTAAGCCCCGGGAAAGCGTCTGCCTCCCCGAAAATCAGGCGGCAACAGGCAAAATCCGAGCCCATGACGCGGCGGCGATATTCGATTGCCCAGCGCAACTTCCGCTTCCAAAAATCTTCGTCAAAACGGTCGTTCGCGTTTTTGGAGACGATCCGAATACGGATCTTCGAGTTTTCATTGTAAAAGCCGGTCCCCAAATATTTTCCTTTTTGAGAAAAGACATTGACCAAGTCACCGTCTATAGGATTGGCGGCATCATCCGTTGTCTCGCCCACGCGAACCACCTCTCCTTCATAGACCCAAACGTGTCCGTTGCGAAGAAAATCGGCTCCCTTTTCGGTAATATAAACTCTTACAAAATCCCTCATAGAAAACACCTCGTGCGTTCCGCTTTGATCTTTTGCGGAAATCATGTTCATTATAGCCGATGGGCAGGGTATTGTCAAGCAAAAAAATGCTTTGCGCTTTTACTACTTCGCTTCCCATCATTGAATCGCACTTTTTCCATGCGAAGGATGTAGAATTTTTGCTTTGTTTTTTGTCTAAAATGCACAATCTTTATTTGCCTATTTTTACCAGACTTTTCGGTCCCGATTTCTTCAAAACAGTAAATAATATTTACCCTATTGAAAAAAGAGAAATAAAGTCGCAAAACAAAAGGAAAAAGCAACAAAAACGGCTTTCTTTTGCATGAAAACGGGATTTTTATTTGCGCTTTTAGTAAATTATATTTACTCGCGGAAAACGAAAAAATAAAAATCAAAAAAACGTAGAAAATGTAGAAAAAACATTTTTTTGCCCGCAAGATCAAAATTGCAAAAATTGTCTTTTTTGCGGCCCGTGCTCCCATGCGGCAAAGATTTTTTGCTTGACAATCTACGCCCCCTGTGATATTATTATTTATATATAAAAAAGCGATAGCTATGCCCAAATTAAGGGCTTGGGCATACGCCGGTTTTGAAAACCGGTTTCCTTACGCAAAAAATCAGGAGGGAATGCAAATGGTCAAACGAACTTTCACAAGAATCTTCAGCCTGATGCTCGCAGCGCTGTTTCTTGTGAGCAGTATGACCTTCTTTGCCAGCGCAGATACTGGCGCAGAAGGTTCCACTGACGCAACCAGACAATTGATTGAGGAGTATCTTGAAACTGCAAACAACATTTCATACGATACTTACATCTCCAATCACCAGGATGCGTTCAAAGCCGTAACCAATCGAACGGGTACGGAACAACAAATCTTCTTTGACGCCACTTCCGGCTGGGTTTACTGGTCGGGCGGCATTAATCCGTATGGTCAGGGAAGAGGAACCTCGGTTTCCATCAAAGACGGTGTTTGGACAATGGAAGCAACTGAGGTAGATGCCAACGGCAATTCTCAAAAGGTGGTTTACCATTTGGATGACATGACCGCCGAGCAACTTGCCAACATGGCAAGGATCGAGAGCTATGATGGCAAAGAGGCGGTCTATTCTCCCAGCACGGGTACCATTGCCTGGACGCTGGATCTTTCTGCCGCAGGAATTACCGAGCCGGGGCTTTATTCCATTTCTTTGGTCTATTACCCGGTGGAAGGAAAAGCCACCTCCATTGAGCGCGAGTTCTTCATCAACCATGAGGTGCCGTTCTCTGAAACGCGCTCCATCACGCTGGTCAAGCGCTGGGGTTCCTATGCGCAGTCCGGCGCGGTCTATTCCGCGCTGGAAGCGGTTTATACGCCTGCTTCCAAAAAGGTCCGCAAAGACCCCGAAAAGTTGCAAGCGGATCTTGCCGCGGTCAAAGAGGAGGCCGAAAACGTCGGTCTTTCTGTGCGCTATTCCAAAGATGATTCGGGCAATGCGACCTCTTTGCTGATTGCGCAGCCGGAAGTCACCACCAGTCAAATCAATGCATTCCTTGAAAAATACGATCTTCGTTTCTTCGAGCAGGACGATAACAAAAACGAACTCCGCACCGCAATGAAACAGACGCCGGAATGGATGACCTACGCTCTGCGCGATGCCAACGGTTATTACGCCAACGACTTTGGATACTGGATCGAGCCGTCCGCTGACGGGAAGGTCACCATTTCGCTCAAAGGCGTTAACGAGC
>CAMOHW010000135.1 GCA_946615525.1 uncultured Clostridia bacterium
GTTTCCTACCTGGAGCCCATGACCAACGCACAGAACTCCGCATTGATCGGCGCACTTGTCGGTTTGATCATCATCCTCGTTTCTGAGATCGCTCTCATCGTTCTGCAGAAAGTCTTCTGCGAGGATATTACCGATCAAGAGATTCATCAGGTATTGACCAATACCGCAATCTCTGCTGAAGAAAAGGTCGAAAATGCAAAAGCGATTCTTGAGCGCGAAGGCGTTGCTGTTCCGACTTCTGCTGAAGTGAAAGAAAACAAAACGGAAGAATAATTACTTCCCTTCTTTGTAGATATCAAAAAAGAACCCGACGGAAAATCCGTCGGGTTTCTTTTTGTGTTTTTTGGATTACCCTTGTGTAGAGTAGTTTGGTGCTTCTTTTGTAATGCTGATGTCGTGGGGGTGGGATTCCTTCAAGCCGGCGTTTGTAATGCGTACAAACTGTCCTTCTTTGCGCAAATCGTCAATGGTCGGTGTTCCGCAATAACCCATACCCGAGCGCAAGCCGCCCATTAACTGGTAAACGGTATCGGCAATGCTTCCCTTATACGGGACGCGACCTTCCACGCCCTCGGGAACCAACTTTTTGTTGCTCTCCTGGAAATACCGATCCTTGGAGCCCTGCTCCATAGCGGCAATGGAACCCATGCCGCGATAGACCTTGAATCTTCTGCCCTGATAGAGTTCCTCTTCCCCGGGGCTTTCGCTGCATCCGGCAAAGAGCGAACCGATCATAATGGAAGACGCGCCTGCGGCAATTGCTTTGGTCAAGTCACCGGAGAACTTGACACCGCCGTCGGCAATAACGGGAATGTTATATTTGTCGGCTTCCTCGGCAACATCCAAAATGGCTGTAATTTGCGGAACGCCAATACCCGCAACAATACGCGTTGTGCAAATGGAGCCGGGACCAATACCAACCTTAATGGCATCCGCGCCGGCAGAAATCAGGTCGTGCGCGGCGGCGGCAGTTGCAATATTCCCGGCGATCAGTTGAGCGTCCGGATAGGTTTCCTTGACCTTTGCAATGGATTTGAGGATATTTTCCGAATGTCCGTGCGCCGAATCCAAAACCAAAAAGTCAACTCCGGCGGCGATCAATGCGCCGGCACGATCCAAAACATCCTTGGTTGCTCCAATGGCGGCGCCGCAGATCAGGCGGCCCTTGGAATCTTTTGCGGAATTGGGGTATTTGCTTGCCTTTTCAATGTCTTTAATGGTGATCAAGCCGCGCAAAATGCCCTGCTCGTCCACAATGGGGAGCTTTTCGATGCGGTGTTTGGCAAGAATGGTTTGCGCTTTGGCAAGGTCGGTGCCAACGGGAGCGGTAACCAGATTTTCCTTGGTCATAACATCCGCAATGGGAATGTTGAAATCGGTCATAAAGCGCATATCGCGGTTGGTAATAATGCCAACGAGTTTTTTATTCTCGTCGCAAATCGGAACGCCGGAAATGCGGAACTTGTGCATCATTGCCTCGGCCTCGGCAACCAGATTTTGCGGGTGGAGATAAAGCGGGTTGAGAATCACGCCGTTTTCACTCCGCTTGACGCGGTCAACTTCATCCGCCTGCTGTTCAATGCTCATATTCTTGTGAATGACGCCGGCACCGCCCTCACGCGCCATGGCGATCGCCATAGCCGACTCGGTAACGGTATCCATTGCCGCGCTCAAAAGCGGAATGTTGAGTGTGATTTTGCCGGTTAATTTTGTCTTTAAGCAAATATCGGCGGGAAGAACCTCACTTTTTGCCGGAATCAGAAGCACATCATCAAAGGTTAATCCTTCTTTTTGAAGTTTCTCTTTCAGTTTCATCTTCATCCTCCCTCAAAAAAATAAAATATTATGGATATTATATCAAAAATTGCTCGATTTGTCAATCTTTTTTTCGACATTTGCGCGCTTTTGTATTTGTCATAAAAGAACTCCAAAACGGATAAACTGAAACCGATGATTCACGGAAAAAAAGGAGCGAAAAAAGATGTTTCAACGAATCATTCTTCCCTTTCTGCTGGTTGCCTCTCTGCTTGCCGGAATATCGGCATACTTTGCCTTTGAAAACACCTCCCGAAAAGCAGAAACGGCAAACACCGTTTTGCCGACCATTGTCCTGGACGCCGGACACGGCGGCGAGGACGGCGGCGCCGTCAGCGAAAGCGGCATTTTAGAAAAAGAACTCAACCTTTCCGTTGCAAATCGGCTGAAAAGTCTTTTGGTGGCAAACGGATTCCATGTAGTCATGACGCGAACCGAGGATGAAATGCTCTATGACAAGAATGCCGACTATCAAGGGCGCAAAAAAGCACTGGACCTTGCTACGCGCCGCCAGATCGCCGAAGAAACGCCGAACTGCATTTTTGTCAGCATTCACATGAACTCCTATCCCGACGCGCGCTATGACGGTTTACAGGTTTGGTATTCGCCCAATCATCCATCCTCTCAAACAATCGCAGAGGAAATTCAAAAAACGGTCGTGGAACTCCTACAACCGGAAAATGACCGCCAAACCAAAGGGGCTACCAGCGCCATTTATCTGTTGCACAATCTGACGGTTCCCGCGGTTTTGGTGGAGTGCGGCTTTCTTTCCAATCCTGCGGAAGCAGAAAAACTGACAACAGAAGAATACCAGGAGCAACTTGCGCTTGTGCTGTCGCTTGCGATCAGTCGCGTTTGCCACAGCAATGATCTGACAGACTGACCTTCTTTTTTTCTCCCCTATTGATTTTTTGAAGAAAGTATGTTATACTATTTCTGTTATAATAATACTTTATGTAGATAAAAAGGAGTTGGTCTTTCTTTATGGACACGGACGGGAACATACGGGCTTTCTTTTTTGCTCCCTCTTCTGCGGCGGATCTGACGCCGGTGCAGACCTGGCAGGGCGTTTTTTGGTTGGCTCTGTTGTTCGTCATCTTTGTCATTGCCGGCGGCTTTTTCGGCGCCGCCGAAAGCGGTTTTTCCGCAATGAATAAAATACGCATCAAGGCAAAAGCAGAGGACGGTAACCGCCGCGCAAAACGCGCCATGTATGTGGATGAGCGTTTTGACAAGGCGCTTACTACCCTTCTCATCTCGGGCAACATTGCACACATTGCCGCCGCCGCACTCGCAACGGTCATTGCCACCCGTTTGTTTGGTGAAAGCCAGACCGTTACCGTTTTGACTACGGTGATCACCACGGCAATCGTGTTTTTGTTCAGCGAGATGATTCCCAAAAGCTTTGCAAATGACCGCAGTGAAACCACGGCGCTCTCGCTGGGATGGTTGGTCGTTTTCTTGATGCGCCTTTTTTATCCCCTGGTTTGGTTCTTTACCTTGATCTCCAAGGGCTTTTCCAAGTTGACTTCGATTTTTATCAAAGTCGAAAAAGAGCCCTCCATCACCGAGGATGAACTTTACGATATTATTGATACCATTGAAGAAGAAGGCGTTGTAAACGAGGAGCAAAGCGATCTGCTCAAATCGGCGCTCGACTTTTCGGAAACTTACGCCAAAGATGTGATGACCATGCGCGCCGACATTTGCGCGCTGGACGCCTCGCTCTCCAATCCGGATATTTTGGAGATCATCAAAAAGACCACGCACAGCCGTCTTCCCGTTTATGAGGGCGACATGGATCA
>CAMOHW010000136.1 GCA_946615525.1 uncultured Clostridia bacterium
TAGTTTTGCCGTCCATGTGGAAATGCTCTCGCGTTTCCGCACGCCCAAACAGCAAGCGGAGATCTTGCGCCGCCTTGCACGGGGAGATGTGGATATTCTGATCGGCACACACCGCCTGCTTTCCAAAGATGTCAAATTTCACGACCTCGGTTTGCTGATTGTAGATGAAGAACAGCGCTTTGGCGTTGCACAGAAGGAAAAGTTGAAACAGATCTCCACCGGTATTGATGTGCTTTCCCTCTCGGCAACCCCCATCCCCCGCACTTTAAACATGGCAATGGGCGGCATTCGCGATATTTCCATTCTGGATGAGGCCCCTATCGACCGTCTTCCGGTACAAACCTATGTTTTGGAGGAAGATCCTCTGATCTTGGAGGAAGCCATGCGGCGCGAACTGCGGCGCGGTGGACAGATCTTCTATTTGCATAATGATGTGGAAAGCATCTATTCGGTTGCCGCAAAGGTGCAATCGGCCATCCCCGAAGCGCGCGTTGTGGTGGGCCACGGAAAAATGAACAAAGACGAGCTGGAAGCCATTTGGGAAGAAATGCTTGCAGGCAAGATCGATATTCTGGTTTGCACCACCATTATTGAAACCGGAGTGGATGTTCCCAACGCCAATACGCTGATCGTTTCCAACTCGCACCGTTTGGGGCTTTCCCAACTGCACCAGATCCGCGGGCGTGTCGGGCGTTCCTCGCGCCGTGCCTATGCCTATTTCACCTATCCACCTTACCGCGCCTTAACCGATATTGCACGCAAACGCCTGGAAGCGGTGCGTGAATATGCCGAGTTTGGCGCCGGGTTCAAAATTGCCCTGCGCGATTTGGAGATCCGCGGCGCCGGCAACCTTTTGGGCGCCGAGCAGCACGGGCATCTCGACGCGATCGGGTATGACCTCTATATCAAGCTCCTCAACCGCGCCGTTCTGGAAGAACGCGGAGAGCTTGACGAACCGGAAGCCGAATGCACCGTCAGTTTGGATTTTGACGCATATCTGCCCGAAAAATATATTCCCTATCCCGCGCAACGCATGGCTCTCTACAAAAAAATTGCTCTGATCGCTACCGAGGAAGACCTGCGGGATATGATTGATGAACTCGGCGACCGCTACGGCGAACCGCCAAAACAGACGCGCAATCTGTTAAAAATTGCCCGTATTCACAGCGCGGCAGTTGCCGCCAATATGACATCCATCCGGCAATCGGGAAGCGAGATCCATATTTTTCCGCGCGAGATGGATCTGGAAAGATGGACGGAAGTTTCCTCCAAATTCAGCGGAAAATTGCGTATGCTTGTTTCCTCTGACGCGCACCTGTGCTTGAAAATTGCAAAAAAAGAGACTGCTTTGGATCTTTTGCAGGAATGTTTGGACCTGTATAATTCGGCAAAAGCGGCCAGTCCGAATGACCGGAAATAATTGCTTGAAAAAGAAAGGATTTGCAATTATGAAATCATTTTCTATCAAATTGCGTCTATTCGCATTTTTGCTTTCCCTTTTGCTCATCCTGCCGCTTTGCGCCTGCGGGAAACGACAAGGAAAAGTGCTTTTGACACTGGACCACGAAGGGGTAAAAGTAACTTTTTCGGTCAATCATTATCAATTTTTGCTTTCCCGCCTGCGCGGTAATTTTGTGTTGCAAGGGGTGGAAAACAGCGCCGGAAGCGCCGATCAAGCCGCTTTTTGGAATGTTCGGGAAAAGATAGGCGAAGGCGACGCTTTGACCACCTGGGATGCCTATTACCGTCAAGACGTTTTGGAAACCTGCAAGACCTATCTGGTCGGTCTTTGGGTATTTGAGAAGAACAAATTGACGCTCTCTGATTCCACCAAAGAAGCCATTGAGGAGGAAATGGCAGATATCCTGGCATATCACGGCGACGGTTCCAAAGCAAAACTCAATTCCTATCTGGCAGATTACGGCGTCAATTATGACCTGCTCAAATCCTTCTATGAAATGGAAGCAAAGGTGGAAGCGGCGCTGCAATATCTCTACGGAGAAAACGCTTCTTTGCTTGGCGACTCGGTCAAAAACGATTATCTTGCAAAAAATTATTTTCACTATAAACGCATTTTGTTCTCTTATTATAAAGATTCCGACAATACGGAAAACGATACGCCGCAGACCGTAACCGACGAAGAACAAGCCGCTCTGCGCGCAGAAGCAACCGAACTGTTTTCCACACTGCAAGACAAGACGGAAGCCGAATTTGAAACCGCTATGGAAGAGAAAAACGGAACAAACGAATATACCGACGGGTATTATCTTCCTATCAACGCCTCCATTGGAAATGATGCGGATCAAATTGCTTTTTTCTCGGCTATCACACAAAAGTTGGCAGAAATGGAGATTGGAGAAGTTGCGCTTTTGGAGCTTTCGGACGGTATTCAGATCCTTCGCAAATATGAACCCACTCCCGGCGCGTATGATTTAGCGGCAAACGCTCTTTGGTTTTCCTCGTTTGCAAACAATTTGATGAGAGATCAATTCGGAAAGGATTGCCTGACCTATACAGAGAGCATTGCCGTAGATGAAACCGTTTTGGCAAGCGCTCCAACCATGAAAGAAATAAGCCCCAATGTTTATTTTTGAGTTTTTTTCAAAAAGGGCTTGACACAAAGGTAAGTCGGTGTTATAATTCCAAACGTAAAAAACCGCATAAATCGGGGGTGCTGTGAAAACGGCTGAGATGGCGAAAGCCAAACCCATGAACCTGATACGGATAATGCCGGCGTAGGGAGATTTCAAATTGGAACCACATTCCAACTGTTTGACCGCGCGACGATTCGTGCGGTCAAATTTTTATTTTGAAAGGAGGTCATTTTTATGACCCAAACCAACGCTCGTTTTGAAAAAAGCCGCAAGTTGATCGAATGCGCTCTTTTGGTGGCGATCGCCTCCATTTTGAGCATGATCAAACTTGCGCAAATGCCCTATGGCGGCTCGGTAACGCTTGCCTCCATGCTTCCCATCATCCTCATCGCCTATCGCAACGGTCTTGGTTGGGGACTTGGCTCCGGGTTTGTTTACGGTATTGTTCAACAACTGCTGGGGCTGAAAAATCTTTCCTATGTCACCACATGGAAATCGGTCCTCGCCGTCATCCTGTTGGACTATTTTATCGCTTTTATGGTTTTGGGCTTTGGCGGTATTTTCCGCAAATCTTTCAAAGGTCAAAACACGGCTCTTGCCGTTGGCGCACTGCTTGGCGGTTTTCTTCGCTATGTGTGCCATGTTGTTTCCGGTGCAACCGTTTGGGCAGGACTTGCCATTCCCACCGCGGCAGCGCTTGGATATTCCCTGGTTTACAATGCGACCTATATGATCCCGGAAACCATCATTCTGGTCATTCTTTCCTACTATCTCGGTTCGCTGATCGATTTCCGCAAAGAAAAACCTGTGCGTATGAACGCCGCGGAGTCCAAACTCCTGGCGCGCGCCGACCTGCCCACCATTTTGGCAAGTATTGTAGCGCTTGGAGCGTTGATTTTTGATATTGCGACCATTTTCAGCCACCTGCAAAACGAAGATACCGGCAAATTTGATATTCACGGTCTGGCAGTCACCGGCCCCTTTGTAAAAAGTTTTTGGCTCTCGGTCATTGTTGTAACGGCGGT
>CAMOHW010000137.1 GCA_946615525.1 uncultured Clostridia bacterium
GAAAACGACGTGATTATAGTTTCTTCGCAAAACACCGCTGAAAACGGCGATATCGTCGTCGCTTTAATCGACGATTCGGCAACGGTAAAAAGATTTTATAAAAAGCAGGATAAAATTATTCTGCACCCCGAAAACGACGATATGGAAGATATGATTTTCGATAACGTAGTTATTCTCGGTAAAGTTAAAGGCTTAATAAGAAAGTTCTGATTTTTAGGAAAAGTAAAACGCGTGGCAACTGCCACGCGTTTTAATATATTATTTTATACTTTGCCCCTATTTTAATCGGAAAAATCGGTGTCTAAAACCACGTTAAAGTTAAACGAAGGAAATTCATTTTTCATAGTTTCGGTTATTATTGAGATTATATCGTGCGGATTTTTCTCGTCGAAATCGAATATCAGGTCGAACAAAACGATTTTTTTCGCTTCGTCAACGAAAAACCCGTGCATCTGCGTGATAGTTTCGTATTTTTTAATTTCTTCATAAAGCCGCGTTTTTATCTGTTTTGAAACGGCTGTCGAATCGTTCGCAGCGTATATTCCGACGGTCGTTATTATCGAAAAGGCGTTATAAATTTCTATCTGAATTTCTCTTTCCAAAAACTGTATTTCTCCAGGGTAAAGCCCACTGACAGCGCATCGATGGAGGTTGCAATTCCCTGAAGCAGAAGGTCCCGCCACCCCAGCACGGGGCGGGTGACTTCCGTTTCCGGTCCGACTTTCCGCTCCTTCAGCCCTTCCAGCAGCATTTTGCCGCCGATATACAAAAGCAGCAGCAGAGCGATCCAGGGAACCAGTTTATGAAAAGCCGAAAACACTTCCTCAACGGTTTTGATCAGCACCCAGCCGATCAGCGGCATTGCCGCCTGAAATCCGCCAAAGGTTCCGGCAATCAGCAAAATACGACGGCGTTGCATCTTCGGCTCATTCATCCCGTTGGCGAGCGAAACCGAAAAAGCATCCATCGCAAGCCCTACACCAAGCAGAATGCTGTTCAAAAAGAACAAAAAATTCAAATTCATTCTCTATAAGTCCTGATTTCCAAAAAATATCCTGTTTGCCGGATGTTTTTAAGTATCCGGATCCTCCTCCGGTTTGAGTGTGCGTTTGGCAAGCGGCTTATGCGAGGCAAGCGGATTGTGTGCCATTGCCTCCTCCATGTTCCGGTTATCCACATGGGTATAGATTTGCGTGGTGTTGAGCTGCTCATGCCCTAAAATCTCTTTGAGCACGCGCACATCCACCTGTCCGGATTGATACATGAGCGTTGCGGCGGTATGGCGCAGTTTGTGCACCGAATAGCGCTTTGCCTCCAACCCGGCGCGTTCCAAATATTTATAGACCATCGCCTGAACGGTTTTGACGCTGATACGCTTTTCCAGCCGGCTTAAAAAGAGGGCGCGGTCGCGCACATTGGCAAACTGCGGACTTTTCCGCTCGGCAAGATAGGCGGTCACCGCCTGCGCGCAGGCGTCGTTGAGGTAGACGATGCGCTCCTTGTTCCCTTTTCCGGTCACGCGCAAAGAACGCAGTTCGGGGTCCAGGTCGGTCAGGTTGATGCCCACCAGTTCCGAAACACGCATTCCGCAGTTGAGAAAGAGGGTCAAAATGGCAAAATCGCGGGTGCGGTAAGGAGAATCCAAGTCGGTTTCCACCGCATTCAACAGCCGGAGTGATTCTTCCAAAGTCAAAACCTTCGGCAGCGCCTTTTTGGGCTTTGGAGAGTCGATGTCCGCCGCCGGATTGTGTTCCAGATAATGCCGCCGGACGACCAGATACTTGAACAGCGAGCGAATAGCCGAAAGTTTGCGCGCCCGCGCCGCCCATTGATTGCCGCGATCACGGTTGGTGTAGAACAAAAATTCGTAAATGTCTTCGGCATGAATGTTTTTGACCTCTTCCAAGTCAAAGCCGGAAATGTCAATTTTCAAAAACTCGTCGCCGTCCATATCGATTTTCTGTTTGCGCGCAATCAAAAAACGGAAAAAAGTGCGCAAATCCAAAAGGTATTCCTCCACCGTTTTGCGCGAGCACCCTTGAATGGAAAGTTTGTAGGAGGCATATTCTTGAATGAGAGGCGAAAACTCGCCGACCGAAATTTCCGGCATTTCTTTTTTGCCTCCTTTCTTCCGTTATCCTATTTATTTTACATCATTTTTTCCTTTTTTACAACACTTTTTTGCGATTTGGTTGCGAAATTGTAAATTTTCATTCCAATCGGTTGCTTTTTGCCGCAGAACCGTTATAATAGAATCAGTAAATCTCTATCGGAAAGGGGTGAATCCATTGAAAGCGTTTTTGCGCGAACATTCCTACAATGCCGTTAAAATGTTTCTCAATCAGTTTGCAACGGCGATCTTCGGTTTTGTGCTTGCCCTGGCTTCCTCAAAAGCACAAAATGCCGTTTTGCGGAATGTAACAAGCGGATTTGCCATTTTGTTTTATCTGTTTTTGCTTTATACCATGACCTGGGAGATCGGATTCCGCGATAAAAATGCGATTGACAACGGCAGAAAGCCCTATAAACCCTTTACCGGACTTTATATTTCTCTTTTGGCAAACGCCGTCAATTTCCTTTTGGCAGTCTTCATTATGCTCGCCTCGCTGACCAATCTTTCGTTTTTCGGCAAGCTCGGCGGCATTTGCGCCTCAATCGCCGTCATTATTGAAGGAATGTTTACCGGCGTTCTTGCTAACCACGTTGCTCCGGAAACACCGCTCAACTCGTTCTGGTGGATGTATTTTCTGCTCCCCATTCCGGCAATTTTGACCTGCCTTGTCGCCTACATTCTTGGGGCAAAAGACAAAAAGTTCACGGGGCTGTTCAAGTTCCGCTATCCCGAAAGCGACCGCGACCCGAAAGAAAAATAAGAAATCCCGCAAAAATCCGAGGTCTTCCTCGGATTTTTTCATGGAAAAATATAGACAAACCTGCAATTATATGGTATAATATTTGTTTGAAATATATACGCGAGGTTTTTTGAATGGATTACGAATTGCTTGCGGAACTCTTGTTTCCGAATGTGACCGAAACGCCGGGAGATATTGAGAAAAAATATCCGCCGCGCACCCTTCCCGAAGGGGCAAAGGTAACGCGCTTTGCGCCCAGCCCCACCGGATTTGTGCATTTTGGTGGTCTTTTTCCCGCCACCATTGCCGAGCGGCTGGCGCATCAATCGGGCGGCGTGTTCTATCTGCGCATCGAGGATACCGACGCCAAGCGCGAGGTAGCCGGTGCAGCAGAGGGCTTGATCTGCACTCTGGCGCACTATGGCGTTTGCTTTGACGAAGGTGCGGTGATCGGTCCGGACGGCACCATTATTGACAAGGGCGCTTATGGTCCCTACAAACAAAGTCAGCGCGCCGCTATTTATCATGTTTATGCAAAGCAACTGGTACGCGAGGGCAAAGCATATCCCGTATTTACCACGCAGGAAATGCTGGACGCCCTGAACGCGACCGACAAAAAAGCCGAGATCAAAGCACGCGACTGGGAAAACGAGCAGGATGTTCGCCGCGACGAGCAACTCAAACAGCGCGAGTTTACCATTGAGGAAGTCAAAGAAAATCTTGCCGCAAGAAATCCCTTCG
>CAMOHW010000138.1 GCA_946615525.1 uncultured Clostridia bacterium
AAAACCGCCACAATCTCCTTTGCAAAACGCGCGACCTGTTGGCAAAAGCGCACGAGGATCTGACTACCCGCTACCTGGAGCCCACCCGTCAGCATTTTGCAAAATACCTTGCTCTGCTATGCGGCAAAAATGTTCCCAAAGCCACTCTGGACGCCAAGTTCAATGTGACCATCCTGGATAGCGGACTCTCCCGCCAGGTGGAAAGTTACAGCCGCGGTTGGCGCGATCTGCTCCAATTCTGCGTGCGTCTCTCACTGATCGACGCGCTCTATGCCTCCGGCGAGGAAACGCCCTTCCTGCTTTTGGACGATCCCTTTACCAACCTGGATGAAGAGCGTCTTACTGCCGCAAAAGCGCTCCTTTCAAGTCTTGCCGAATCCCGACAAATCCTGTATCTCGTCTGCCACGAGGGGCGCGCCTGATTTTTACCGCTTGACTTTTTGCCCCGGTTCCTTTATAATAAGGATAGTATTACAGGAAAGGACTGCCAAACCATGACCAATCAGGAACGCTTTATTCAAATCTTTAAAGAAAAAATTACCCGCGAGGGCTCTGATAAACTGTTGGAGTTTCTTCAAAAGAGCGACTTTTTCACCGCCCCGGCAAGCACCCGCTATCACGGTGCTTGCGAGGGTGGGCTCTTGCAACACAGTCTGAACGTTTATGATTGCCTTTGCGATATTTTGAACCGCCCCCGCATGAAGGAGCTTTACGGCATTACCTACAGCGAGGAAAGCATTGCCATTGCCGGACTGTTGCACGATATTTGCAAGGTCAATTTCTACAAAGTCAGTACCCGCAACGTCAAGGACGAAACCGGGCATTGGACCACCGTTCCTTTTTACACCATTGAGGATCCCCTGCCCTACGGGCACGGAGAAAAGTCGGTCTATATGATCTCGGCCTACATGAAACTGACCCGCGACGAGGCATTTGCCATCCGCTATCACATGGGCTTTTCGGGCACCGAGGACGTCGGGAACGTCGGGCGCGCGCTTGAAATGTTCCCGCTCGCCTACGCCACCGTTTGCGCCGATATGGAAGCCGCATTTATTATGGAAGGAAAACTGGCGGAGAAGGAATAGAAGGAAGACCTTGAGGGGCGGGAAACCCTTTTTTGAAAAAAAGCGGTTTCCCGCCCCTCAAACTCCCCCCCCTTCCAAAAAACTTACCAAAAAAAGAAAACGGATTTTGATGCAGACACGGTCTGAATAAAATCCGTTTTTTATTTCCAGTTGTTTTCGGAAGTGCGTTCCAAGAGGTAGTCAAGAGAAACCTGAAGATAATCGGCAAGCCGCACCAGCATACTCAAATCCGGCTCGCGATCGCCGGTTTCGTATCGGCTGATGGTGTTTTGACTGACGTTGAGATCCAACGCCATTTTCAACTGGGAAATGCGCTTTTTCTTGCGAATCTCCGAAAGTCTCATTCTTTTTTCTCCTACAATCCACATTTTTTGCTATTATTTTTGCTTCTCTCTTGACAAGATTATACCAAAGCGGTATAATAAAAATATCCCGATTCGGGATATTTTAAAAAATTAAGGAGAAATAATATGTCAAGACTATCAGACGCAAAACAACTGAGTGCCCCCAGAATGCAGGAATTTTCGGATTTGATGTTGGAAAATGGAATGGATCAAGAATATACCGTGCAGGAAGTTGCAAAATATAACTCGACGCATGACGAACAAAAGAAAAGCAAGTTCGGGATTTTTATGCGGTTTTATGAAAAAGCGGGATGGATTTTCTCGGGCATTATTGCTTTACCATTGTTTATTATTGGAATTTATTCCCGCATTTATTTAATGTTTATTAGTTTAATAGTTTTCATTCTTACAATTTTTTTATGGAGTTTTGTGAAAAGAATTTATTTGGAAAATTATCCGCTGAAACATTGCAATTTTTGTAAAGGTTTTTGCAGCCGAAAAATCTTATATGAAGCCGCCATTCCGGGGCAAACTATGGAAACGGTTGAAGAAAAGACCGTTTCAGATACAGTAAAATCGAAAGATGGAACAAAGATCGGAGAGATTGAGCGGAAAGTACAGGTAAACGTAAGAAAAGAAGCACGTTGGACTGTTTGCGAATGCAAAAAATGTCACACCCGTGAAATTTTGATTACTGTTTATTCAACCGAATATTGAAAGCCGCCCCCAAAATAAATGGGAAACGGCTTTAGAACATCTATCGGTCTATTTTCAGCCTTTGAAATAACGCTTATTCCCCTGTTTTCGCTCTTTTGAGCAAGACAGGGTTTTGGGAGGGGTGCCTTTTTCTCATATGATAAAAAGGCACCCCTCCCAAAGGTATTCACTTCTTCCTCAAAACAATTTTCACAAAGTTGAGGTATTTCCCACCGCCGGCATCCATAGATTTGCGGTCGCCGATGGCGTATTCGTTTTCCTGTGCGAGCCAATCCGCCCACACTTCCTCGTTAGACTGCATTTCGGACACCTCAACGATTTCCGCTCCCCGACACGCGCCGACAATGCCCTTCCAATAGGATACGTCATGCAAATAATCCAGTTGCTCGGGTGTCCAGGAAAGGAGCAGTTCGGGCGGCAGATTTTGGTGCAGGTCTTTTTTCATGCCCGGAACGGTAACGTAAATATAGCCACCCGACTTGACAAAAGGCAAAAGTTTTTGATCTAGATAATCGGGATCGCGTCCGAAATAGTTATAGGAATCGGTGGAGATCACCGCGTCGAAAAAGTCCTTTTCAAAAGGCAGATTTTCGGCGTCGGCTTTGACCGGAATGATCTCTGCTTCGGTCAAGCCCATCTCGTCAAAGAATTTGCGGTTTTCGGCAGGGTCGCTCCAAAGGTCGGCGGCATAAACGCGGAAACCGTATTCCTTTACAAGAAACATACTGGTCAACCCCTGCCCGCTACCCAAATCGCAAACGGTGGCGTGCGGGGGGATTTTGTTACCCAAAAGCAGTTCCTCTTCCAATTTGATGGGGTTTGGACCCATGATTTTGGAGAGCAATTCGGGCGTTTGGTATTTTTGACTTTTCGGATAGTTCATTGAATCTTTCTTTCTTAATAAAATGTAGCCACTTCCGGCACGGCGGGGGTGGCGAACTCGGTTTTTTCGACGTACAGGACGGGTCCCGCGCCGTTGTAGAGCTTGTGTTTTTCCAGCTTGATTTTTCCGGTGAGGGTTGCCCAATCGCCGGTTTTGAGGGTTGTGGGCTCCGGGAAAATGCAGACCAGCGGATGATAGGAAATGTCCGCCTCGCAACAGGTCATTACATGGCGGCCGGCGAGCACCGATTGATTGCCCAAAGAACGATCGCTGGCAATGATGCCCTTGAACTTGACGGTTTTGCCGTTGTATTTATCCATTTCCTCCGAGAGGTCGCGGTAAAAGAGTGCGTAGTCGCCGTCGGCAACGGTAACCACAGGGGCTTCCAAATCGAAGGGGAGCGGATCCACGATCTCGTCATACTCCACATGCCCGTCGGGATAGTCATACGTAATGGCGGCGCGGCGGCTGGTGGCGCGAATGACCTTATGGATGGTGTCCTTATCCACATCGGCAGGCGTGCGGTTAAGCACCACCATTTCGCAATTCATCAGTTTAT
>CAMOHW010000139.1 GCA_946615525.1 uncultured Clostridia bacterium
CGGGTTGCAGTTTTGTGATCAACACATTGGAAAGCTCCATTTGCCCGGCTTCTGCGCGAATCTTTTCATATTCCGCGCCTCCGCCGAAAAGCACAAAGGAAATGTTCTTTTCCTCTTTGAGCAATTCCGCCGTCTTCAAAATGGTTCCGATCCCCTGCGACACCCCGAAGTTGCCGGCATAGACGACCTGAAACTTTGCGGGATCGATCTTCAATTCCTCGTAAAGCGGGTTTTCGGCTTTGGAAACCGGTTTGACCTTTTCGGTATCCACCCAGTTGTAAACCACCGTGATTTTTTCTTCTGGCACGCCTTTTGCCATAATGTTTTGCTTGAAACTCTCGCTGATCACAATAATCTTATCTGCCGCGGCATAGGTTTTGTCCTCGATCCGCCGCCCGATCTTCCAAATCAGCGAGTCCTTTTTTGCAAGTCCGGTTCCGGCAAGCGAATCGGGAAAAACGTCCTGCAAATTGTAAATGAACGAAATGTCGCGGTGATATTTCTTTTGATAATACCGCTTCAATTTTCGAGCGATCAGTCCCTGAATGGGTGGGGTACTGTTGCAAAAAACGGCATCCACTTCGCCAATTTGCTTTGCCTTGCGATAGGTCCGGCGATTGCAAAGAAAATAGCGGAAGGCACGCAGGATCGGATTCTTTTTTTCTCTCAAAACGGGAAAGCGCGATACATGGACTTGTTCACCGAAAAAATCTTCCTCGCGCTTCCAATTTTGAGCATCTGCCTCCGAAATATTGCGCGTTGGGCGCGGGCAAACGATTTGAACGGAAAATCCGCTTGCGATCAACCCTTCCAGCAAATCGTTTTCCAGGTGCGTATAGGAAGTGTTTTCGGGAAGAAAATAAGCGTCAAGAAAGAGGATCTTCTTTGGTGTATCGGTATTCATTCATCTTCCTGCCTTCATGCGTTTGATAGGTTTTGGACAACGCAAAACCGTTCTTTTGATAAAAGCGGTTTGCCGCCTCATTGTTCTCGGCATCGGTTTCCAGATTGATATAGGCAAACTTTGAAAAATCGGTTTCCTTTTTGAGTTCGTCGATCAAAAGAGATCCGATCCCCTTGCCTTTTTGCTCCGGCTCCACTCCAATGGAGGAGAGCTCCACATACGCTTCCTCGCGTTTGGCTTCACCCGGCTTCAACAGTGCGCGGACAAGGCGCATAAAAACTTTCGGTTTGCGAAAAAAGGCGCCGACGCTATACCAAAAGAACGGGAAAAACCGCTTTTTGATCATATATTTATATAGACCGCTGAAATCGGATGAATACGCCAAAAAGCCAACCGGCGTTTCCCCTTCAAAAGCGGCAAACAGACCGGAATCTGTATGCTTGCAATAGCAGGCATACATCTGATTCAAAAAACCTTTCCCCATAAAGGTCAAAAAGAACCCGGGAAAGGTTTTGAGGTGGATTTGAACGATTTGTTTGATAGCGGCCTTTTCGTCGGCTTTAATTTTTCTGACTGTTATCATGTTTTGGCTCCGATGGTTTTTCTTTGAATTTGACGCCAAAAACGGCAAGCACCGTCATTGCCATAACTTTGAGACCGTGCCCCAAATGAAAGCGCCTGATCTCGCGCAGATTGTATTCCATTTTGCCGGGCAGGATGACTTGGATGTAGGTTTGGTCCGGATCGGATGAAGCATCCAGCAATTCGGCTTCGTCTTTGTAATAAACACTTGCTTCGCTGGTAACACCGGCAGGCAAAAGCAATGTTGCCATCATTTCCCTGGTGTATGCCGCAACATACTTCGGGACCTCCGGTCTCGTTCCGACAAAGGTCATGTTTCCTTGCAGAACATCGATCAGTTGACAAATTTCATCCAGCCGGAATTTGCGGATGAACCTGCCCACTTTGGTAATGCGAGCATCCTGTTTTACCGTTACCTGGCTGCCCCGATCCGCCCCGACGACCATGGAACGGAACTTGTGGATTTGAAATTGTTTTCCATACCGGGTAACACGCGTTTGCCGATAAAAGACGGGTCCTTTGCTATCGATTTTGATGGCGATTGCCAGAATGAGGAATAAAGGACAAAGCAGGATCAGCAACACAAGGGATGCAAGAATATCAAATGTCCTTTTCAAAAACCGACTGACGGGCTTTCTTTTCAGAATATTGTAATAAACCCGAACTTCCTCGGTTTGCAATTCCGCCGGCAGATCTGCCCATTTTCTCATTTCTTGATGTATTCCTTTACATATTTCGAGTAACAGGAAATGACATACTCCACTTCCTCATCCGTCAGCTTGGTATGGCAAGGAAGCGTGATCTCGTTTAAGTAATATGCTTTGGCGTTCGGAAAATCTTTGATGTCAAATCCAAGTTTTTTGTAGGCGGTATGCATGGGAAGCGGTTTATAATGCACGTTGCAGGCAATGCCGTCATCCGCCATTTTATTGATGATCTCGCGTCTTTGTTCGTCGGTGATTCCGGGAATACGGGTAATGTAAAGATGTCCGGAACCGGAATACGTGTCGGTATAGTGCGGCAGGACTTGGACACCCAGCGGAACAAACGCAGCATTGTATTTTTCAATGATCTCTCTGCGGCGTGCCAACAGTTGCGGGTAACGCTCAAACTGCGCCAGGCCCATTGCCGCGGCAATATCGGTCATATTGCACTTATACCAAGTGCCGATAATATCATACTCCCAACTGCCGGGAGCCGATTTTTTGAACGCGTCCTTACTTTGCCCGTGCAAAGAATAGAGTTGGATCTTTTCGTAAATCTTTTCATTGGAAATACCGGGAAGCGGTTTCCATGCAATGGCACCGCCTTCGGCAGTGGTAAGATTTTTCACAGCATGGAAAGAAAAGTTGGTAAAATCGGCAATGGTCCCGATCATTTTGCCATCCCGCTTTGCGCCAAGCGCATGAGCCGCGTCGGCAACAATGGCAACTCTGCCGAGCGCCTTTTGCAATTCATTGGTAGGATGGAACAACGCCTTTTTCCGCTCAACAATTTCAAACAGCCGGTCATAGTCGCAAGGAACGCCGGCAAGGTCGATGGGAATAATGGCTTTGGTATTTTCGGTAATTGCCCGTTCTACCGCATCGTAATCCATTTCCAAGCTATCCTTTTGGCAGTCAACCAAAATCAACTTTGCGCCAACATGGCAAATGACAGAAGCAGAGGCAGTATAGGTATAGGCACAGGTAATAACCTCATCTTGGTTGCTTCCACCATGACGAGGGCCAATTCCAAGCAGGCGCAACGAAAGCTCCCCGCACGCCGTTTGCGAATTCAGGCAAACGCAGTTCGGGGCTTTGGTAGGAAGTCCTATGTAACCAGCCAAAAGCTTTTCCAGCTTTTTGACTCTCGGCCCGGTTGTGATCCATCCGGATCGAAGTGCTTCAGAGACCTCGTTGATCTCAGATTCGGTAATATCGGGCGGTGAAAACAAGATCTTCATTAAGCATTGCTCCATTTTCTTGATTTCTTATATAAAATAGACAAATTGATAGCCATTTTATTGCCATTTTATTTTAACATACATAAAGGAGGAAAATGTAAAATAGACAAAAAATGTCTGCCCGAAGATCTTAAAAACGGCGGGGGGCCC
>CAMOHW010000140.1 GCA_946615525.1 uncultured Clostridia bacterium
GCGCGCAAGGCCGGAAAGATCGTGCCCATTGACACGCGCGAGATGTGCCGTGCCTTGGACCCCGAAGTGCGCCGCAGTCTGCTTGGGGACCCTGATCACGAGATCTACACCAAGATCCGCAACAGCGCCCCCACCAAATACGAGTCGGGCGCGTCGGTTTCCAATTCGCTCATTGCCGACGGTTGCGTGATCGAAGGAACGGTGGAAAACTCCATTCTGTTCCGCGGCGTTCATATCAGCCGCGGCACCGTCGTTCGCAATTCCATCCTTTTGCAGGATACCTATGTGGGGGCAAATGTCAGTTTGAACTGCGTGATTACCGATAAAAACGCCTCCGTTCGCGACGACCGCGTTCTTTCGGGACACGAGACCATGCCCTTCTTCATTGGAAAAGGAATGACCGTCTGACACCCCCTGCCGGAAGGATACATCCCGCCCTGTTTGGGGCAATTACCGGAAAGGAAACTCGGAAATGAAAAAGATTTTATATGTCGGTGCCGAAGCCATGCCCTTTGCCGCAACCGGAGGTTTGGGGGATGTTCTCGGCTCCCTTCCCGCCGCGCTGGCTGCCACCGGCGAATGTGATGTACGCGTAGTGATCCCGCTTTACGAAATGGCGGCAAAGAACTGGAAAAGCCAGATGACGCGCCTTGCCGAATTTCAGGTGCAACTCTCCTGGCGCAGTCTTTATTGCGGCGTTTGGTCGCTGGAACGCGCCGGCGTGACCTACTACTTTATTGACAACGAATACTATTTCCGCCGCCCCTCCCTTTACGGACATTATGACGACGGCGAACGCTATGCCTTTTTCTGCATGGCGGTCCTGGAAATGATGAGGCATCTTTCCTATTTCCCCGATGTTCTTCACGCCCACGATTGGCAGGCGGCGCTCTCGGTGGTCTATCTCAACTGCCTTTACCGCTCGGTGCCGGGGTTTGAAAACATCCGCACGGCGTTTACCATTCACAATATTGAATACCAGGGGCAATACGATTTTGCCATTCTGGGCGATGTGTTCGCACTCGGAAACGACCAGCATACCCTGATGGAGAATGACGGTTGCATCAACCTGATGAAAGCCGCCATTGAGTGCGCCGATCGCGTGACCACCGTAAGCCCCCGCTACGCCGAGGAGATCAAGACTGCCGAGTATGCCCACGGGCTGGAGGCCTCGCTCAACCGCGCCTCCGGCAAACTTTGCGGCATCCTCAACGGCATTGATTACGACTACTACGATCCCGAAACCGACCCGTCGATCGCAGCGGCGTTTACCCGGCGTGCGCTCTCGGGCAAGGTCAAGGACAAAATGGCAATGCAAAAGGAATGTGGGCTCCCCGTGCGCCGTGATATTCCCATGCTCTCGGTGGTTTCCCGTCTTGCCTCGCATAAGGGCTTGGATCTTGTAGTGGATTGCATTGAGCGCATTGTGGCGCAAAATGATGTGCAATTTTTGATTTTGGGGCGCGGCGAAGAACGCTACGAGCGTTTCTTTATCGATTTTCAAAACCGTCATCCCGACCGTGTGCGTGCGCGCATTTGCTACGACCGCGATCTTTCCAAGCGCGTTTACGCCGCGACCGACATTTTCCTTATGCCCTCCAAAACCGAACCTTGCGGACTTTCGCAAATGATCGCCTCGCGCTACGGCGCCATTCCGGTAGTGCGCGAAACCGGTGGACTTTATGACTCCATCAAACCCTATTGGGTGGACGAAAAGAACATTCTGCACGGGAACGGCTTTACCTTTGCCGGCTACACCTCCGAAGAACTCTGCGAGCGCACCCAGGCGGCGATCGACCTCTGGCGCGACGCGCCCGCCCGCCGGCGTCTGCTTTCCCGCATTATGCAAACCGATTTCTCCTGGGGAAAGTCGGCGTTCAAATATTTGGAACTCTACCGCGGTCTTTGATCTGACAGGCGGATTTTGAGATATTTTTTCAGTTTTATCCACAGAAAGGCGTTTTCATAACCATGAGTGATTTACCAAACAGCGCAGAAGTAAAAGAAATATTGGAAGGCGTTTTGCAGCGCCAGTTCGGTTGCTCGGCGGCAGAGGCCTCGCAGGAGCAAATGTATAAAGCGACCGCCATTTCGGTAAAGAATATCCTTTCCGAAAAGCGCTCCGCTTACAAAAAGAAGGTCAATTCCGCAGGCGCAAAGCGCGTTTACTATATGTGCATGGAGTTTTTGCTGGGTCGCTCCCTCAAAACCAACCTTTGCAACCTCGGGCTTGCCGGCACCTATGAAAAGGCGCTCAAATCGTTGGGCTTCTCCCTGGAAAAGCTCTATGATTGCGAACCGGACGCCGGACTTGGCAACGGGGGCTTGGGTCGCCTTGCCGCCTGCTTTATGGACTCGCTCTCCTCGCTTGACTACCCCGCAACCGGATTTTCCCTTTGCTACGAATACGGTCTGTTCAAACAAATGATTGTAAACGGGATGCAGGTGGAACTGCCCGACGTATGGCTGCCGGGCGGCGAGGTCTGGCTGGTCCCGCGCACCGACCGCATTTACAAGGTCCATTTCGGCGGCCATGTGCATGAACGCTGGGCAGAGGACGGGCACTGCGAAATCACCTACGAGGGCGGCGAGACCTACGAGGCGGTCCCCTACGATATGATGATCTCGGGTGCGGACAGTTCCGCCGTCAGCCAACTCCGGCTCTGGCGCGCCCGCAACATTCAAAACTTCAACATGGGGCTCTTTACCCAAGGGCAATACACCAAAGCCCTGGAAGAAAGCAACAGCGCCGAGATCATTACCAAAGTCCTTTACCCCTCGGATAACCACACCGAAGGAAAACTTTTGCGCCTGACGCAACAGTATTTCCTGGTATCCGCCTCGGTGCAAAGCATTCTGCGCGACCACATGGCAGTTTACGGAACCATGGAGAATCTGCCCGAAAAGGTCGCCATCCATATCAACGATACTCACCCCGCGCTCTGCATTCCCGAACTGATGCGCATTCTGATCGACGAATATTTCTTCCCCTGGGAAAAGGCCTGGGATATGGTAACAAAGGTGGTTTCCTACACCAACCATACCGTTATGCCCGAAGCGCTGGAAACCTGGGACGAGGATTTGTTCAAACTCCGTCTGCCGCGCATTTATACCATCATCAAGGAGATCAACGAGCGCTTCTGCCGCGAGGCATGGGAACATTTCCCGGGCAACTGGAACACCATCTCCCGTCTTTCGGTCATCGGCTACGGGCAGGTGCGTATGGCAAATCTTTCGGTCATCGGTTCCCATTCGGTCAACGGCGTTTCCAAACTGCACTCCAAGATCCTGCGCACTTCCACCTTTAAGGATTTTTACAAGATGTATCCCGAGCGGTTTGACAATGTAACCAACGGCATTGCCCACCGCCGCTGGCTCTGCTATTCCAACCCCAAACTTGCCGCTCTGCTTTCCGAGTGCATTGGCGACGGCTACCGCCACAACCCCGAAGAGCTTTCCGAATTTGCAAAATTTGCCGATAACGAGGAAGTCCTCAACCGTCTGCGCG
>CAMOHW010000141.1 GCA_946615525.1 uncultured Clostridia bacterium
CTCCAAAGCGCAAATACATCCTGCTCGGCATCCGGAGAGGCAACAACGCTTTGCTTTTCCCGAATTGCAGCCAATGCACGAATGGTATCGCGGCATTTTGCCGCCGCCTCAAAATGTTCGGCTTCGGCTTCTTTTTGCATTTGTTCTTCCAGCAGTTTGCGCACAGCTTCATTTTTACCGTTCAAAATATCAGCCGCATAGGAAATTGCCGCGCGATGCTCCTCTACGCTGACGCGGCCGGTGCAAAGTCCGGCGCATTTTCCCATTTCGTAATAGATGCAGGGGCGCCCTTTGCCGATCTCCTGCGGAAACTTGCGCCGACAGGTGGGAAGGCCCAGCGTTTTGGAAAGCAGATCGATCATGGAATATGCAATGGAGGAACCCGAATACGGGCCGAAATACTTGCTCTTGTCGGCATCCCGTTTGCGGGTAAAGACCAGGCGTGGATATTCCTCCGTTGTGATTTTGATATAGGGGTAAGACTTTGCATCTTTGAGCAGAATGTTATACTTGGGTTTGTATTGCTTAATAAGCGTGTTTTCCAGCGAGAGAGCTTCCATTTCGTTGGAACAGAGGTAGTAATCAAAATCCGAAACAAAGGACACCATGCGCGCGGTTTTACGCTCTTTTTCACCATTTTGAAAATACTGCGAAACACGGTTTTTGAGTTTGCGCGATTTGCCAACATAAATTACCTTTCCGCTTTTATCCCGCATCAAATAAACTCCCGGAACAAGCGGCAAAGAGTTTGCCTTTTCCAAAAGGCGCACGCGATCATTTTCGGTTTGCGGCATGGATGCTCCCTCCTTTCTTGAAAAAAGCGGCGTGCAATCCGGGAGAACGGTTTCAGTCAGTCTCCGGCGCACGCCGTCATTTCATTTCTCAACGCATTGCAAATCAAATGTCAACAAATCCGCTGTTGATCAGTTCGATCATGGCCTCCAGGGCTTCCTCTTCGCCTGCTCCGTCTGCCGTCAGCGTAATGGTCATTCCCTGGGCAATTCCAAGGGAAAGCACACCAAGCAAACTTTTGGCATTCACCTTGCGGTCACCGTTTTCTACAGTGATCGAGCAAGAAAAATGATTTGCCTTTTGAACGAAGAAGGTCGCCGGTCTTGCATGAAGGCCGCTGGAATTGGAGATGGTTACATCGCGAGAGATCATGGTAAAACGCTCCTGTAGAATCGCTTTTTCCTGGCAAAAGCCAAAAATAGCAATAATTTATTAACTGTATTATAACAAAAAGTTTTTTTTATTTCAATAGTCAATCTAACCTATTTTTATTGCCAAAATTGCTTTTTTTCGTGCAAAACGCAAGAAAAAGTGAAAAAAGCCCAAAAAGCGGGATCCATTCAAGCGGAAATCACCGTTCCCGTAACCAAAGTACGCAAAGAATAGAGGCGCAAAGTCTGCCCGCGTAAAAGCGCCGTTCCGTTTTCCAAAAGCAGCGTTTGTTCCGGCTTTCTGCCGGATACCAGAACGGTCAAATATACATCCTCGGTTGTTCCTGCCGGCATAATCTTGCGTATTTCCTGCCCTTCCTGACGCAGGACGACCTCATGCGGTTCTCGCTGAATGGAGGTAACCGTTCCGAAAAGCTCGCCGTTTTCGGTTCTCAACGGTTCCCCCTCTGCAAGGCAATCAACGGTTTGAGAATCAACATTTTCCCAAAGGACCTGCACCGAAAAATCGGAAACCGCCTCGTTTGCTTCTGCTCCGAAAGAACCGATCCGCTGTGCCAGACTGACCACCGAAAAGAAGATGAGCAGCAAAAGAAAAAAGTCAAAAATGCGTGTGCGAGTTCCGGGTTCAATCATCGTTTGCAACCTCCGCAAGATGCAGAATGTGAACGCCGGAAACCAACGTGTTGCCCACCCGATAGGTGCCGGTTGCCCCTGCGCATACGCGAATATCTCCCACACGATATTCCTCCGTTTTTTCGGCGGACATGCGAACGAGCAGTTCTGTTTCCGTAAGTCCTTCCACCGCCTCGTAAACTGCCTCGCCATTCCTTAAAAAAACGGTTTTGTAAGGGCGTTGCAAAACGCTTACTACCCGACCAAACGCAACCGTTCCGTTCTCGTTGCGTACCTCGTCTCCAACGGAAAATTGCAGGTTCTCGTCACTTGCGGGTATGCGAAAAAGGCAGTCGATCTCCACCGTTGGCGAGGCGTTTTCAGTGTATTTGTAAGAAACGAATGCTCCAACTGCCAAAAGCGCGGCAACCAATGTTAAAATACACCAATCAAACAGACCGAACGGTCTTTTTTTGCGATTCATAAACTTTCCTCCCCGACGGATAGTGCAAATGCCGAAAGTCCTGATACAAGCATTGCAAACAGATAAAACAATGTGGGCTGATACCAAAGATGGTCAAAAAGCCCCATAACCAAAAGCCCGACCAAAGCGGCGGCAACTCCCAAAAAAAGGTTTTGATCCTCTGCCGTTGCGCTCCAAAAACGGCAGGCAAAAAAATGTCGAAAAAGCCAAAGCAGAACAAATAAAAAGGCGAAAAGCCCTACCAGTCCGTGCTGAACGGCAATTTGAAGATAAAGATTGTGCGCGTGCATGACACTCTCGGTGCCCGAAACGGCATAGTTCGGATATACCAAATGAAAGGTTGCCTCCCCGCTTCCAATGCCGAACGGATGATGTGCGATCAAACGCAAAACGCCCTTCCAGGTTTCCAGGCGGTAATGGGAAGATGTTTCGGCAAGGTTGCCGATGCTTCCAAAGCGTGTCCGGATTCCGTCAGGCAGAAGCAAAATGATCCCCGGCAAGGAAACCGGAAAAAATAGCAGCGCCGCAAGCGAGGAAGAAGAGAGAAGCAAAAGAAAAAAACAGGTTGCCGCAAGCGCCCCCAACCATGCGCCTCGCGTCCAGGTGAAGACCAGGCAGCCAGACGAAAGAATGAGCGAGATCCATCCGAGAAAGCGGTCTTTTTGTTTTCTGGTAATCCACCCCAGAGAAAGACCTAAGACAACAAGCAGATAGACGGCAAGAAAATTGGGATTGGAAAAGGTTGCGCTCACGCGCCCTCCCAAAGTGTCAAACCGTCCGAGCTCCAACCATTTCAATTCCCCTTTCCCGGAAAAATATTGAAAAATACCAATCCCGGAGCATACGGAGCCGGAAAGCAAAAGACTACCGAAAATACGACCTCTCCAACGCGCGACCATCAAAGCAGGGCGCAAAGAAAACCAGACCGAAAACAGATACACACACAGTAAGATCCCGCCCGGGTCAAAACCTGCCGCGCTGAAGATCCCGTCAGCGATCAGTAAAAAACCGAAGAATAAAATCAATAAATCAATTTTTCCAAACAAATCCTGTCGGTGCCCGGACAATATCTTCGGCAAACGAAAAAGCAGGGATAAAAGCGCAAAAACGCCGAGCAAAATGCTTGGATGCCCAAACCACTCCAAAAACGGAAACAGCAAAAATATAGGTGGAAAAACCGACTCCGGAACGGCAAATGCGATTGGCAAAAAAA
>CAMOHW010000142.1 GCA_946615525.1 uncultured Clostridia bacterium
TTCCCGCTGTTTCCGTGTTTTTGATGCTTGCCGGTCAGGCAGCATCAGCCGAGGCATTCTTTTTGGGAAAAGCAATCTCCAACGCGGAAATCTCGGTGCGCGCTATGCAAATTGAGGGTGCGTTGCGCCGCAAATTTGAAAATCTTGTATTGATCGGAATGCCCTTTGCCGGAAAGACCACGGCGGGCAAACTGCTGGCGCAAGCCATGGATCGCCCGTTTTACGATACCGATATCGAATTGGAGCGCCGGATCGGCTCCATTCCCGATTACATCCGCAACAGCGGCGAAGAAGCATTCCGCCGCGCGGAAAGCGAGTTGATCGCTGCCCTGACCGCAACGGTTCGCGGTGCCGTGATCGCAACCGGCGGCGGCGCGGTCTTGCGGGAGGGAAATCGACGCGCTCTGCGTGAAAACGGACGCGTGATCCTGTTGGAGCGAGAGGCCGATTCCATTGCCTTTGACGCTTCTCGTCCGCTTTCGGACAGCAAAGAAAAATGGAATGCCCTGTGGCAAAAGCGCGCGCCTGTTTACCGCGCCTTTGCCGACATTACCATCGTCAATCCGCCAACGCCGGAGGCGGCGTGTTCTCAAATTACGGAGGAACTGAAAAAATGAAACTGCTTGTTTTGAACGGACCAAACCTCAATCTGCTCGGCATCCGTGAGCCGGATATTTACGGCAAGAAAACCTATGCCGATCTTGTCCGCGCGGTCAAAGAAGAATGCCGCAGACGGAACATTGGGGTCAAGATCCTGCAAAGCAATTCCGAGGCGGCGCTGGTCACTGCCATTCAAAAAGCATACGGGAAATATGATGGGATCATCATCAATCCGGCGGCCTTTACCCATGCCAGTGTTGCATGGCTGGACGCCGTGAAAGCCGTTGACATTCCAACGGTGGAGGTCCACCTTTCGGATGTTTCTGCCCGCGAGGAGTTCCGCAAGATATCCTATATCGGTCTTGCCGCCAGGAAAACCATTGCCGGCAAGGGTATTGACGGGTATCTGGAAGCGGTTGCTTTCTTTGCGAACGGGGAGAAACAGGCATGAAAGCATCCATTCAAGCAGGGCTTGCGCAGGGAAGCATCCAGGCGCCGCCCTCCAAGAGCGACGCTCACCGCGCGCTGATCTGTGCCGCGTTGGCAAACGGGAAATCTGCCATTCGCGGGATCTCACCAAGTGAGGATCTTCTTGCAACGCTGGATTGCATCCGTTCTCTGGGCGCGCAGGTGCAAATAGAAGGAAATGTTGCCACCGTGACCGGCAAAGCACTTGCCGAAAGCAACTTGTTTCCTTGTCGGGAAAGCGGAAGTACCTTGCGCTTTTTGCTGCCTTTGGCATTGCTTCGCAATACCCCGTGCTGCTTTTTCGGCAGTTCTCGCCTTTTGGAGCGCCCGATGGAGGTTTATCAGCAGATTTGCCGCGAGCAAGGTTTGCGCTACACCTGCGGCAATGGAACCATTGAGGTTTGCGGCCCGCTTTCTGCCGGGGACTTCTCTTTGCGCGGCGATCTTTCCAGCCAGTTTATTACCGGATTGTTGTTTGCGCTCCCGCTTTTGCAGGGGGATAGCAAACTGACCGTTTTACAACCGTTTGTCAGCCGCCCCTATGTGGAGCTGACGCTTGCCACCCTTTGCAAATTCGGTATTCGGGTGGAACAGCCCGATTCTTCGACCTTTGTCATCCCCGGCGGGCAGACCTATCATCCTGACGATTATACAGTGGAGGGCGACTGGTCCAATGCCGCGTTTTATGAGGCGCTTAACCTGCTCGGCGGCAAGGTTTGCGTTTTGGGCTTGGATCCCGATTCCAAACAGGGCGACCGGGTTTACCAAAGCATTTTTTCCCAAATCCTCTCCGGCGCACAGGCGGTGGATGTTTCCGATTGTCCCGATCTGGCGCCGATTTTGATGGCGCTCGGAGCGGCATTTCACGGGATCGTTTTGCAAAACACCGCCCGTCTGAAAGCCAAGGAAAGCGATCGCGGCGTCGCTATGGCAGAGGAGCTTGCCAAATTCGGCGTGTCCTGCAAAGTAGAGGAGAATACCATTACCGTTTCGGGCGGGCAGTTGCAAAAACCGACCGAAACGATCTACG
The DNA here is from genome assembly GCA_946615525.1 of uncultured Clostridia bacterium. Taxonomy (GTDB): domain Bacteria; phylum Bacillota; class Clostridia; order Oscillospirales; family CAG-272; genus UMGS1865. The sequence continues at coordinate 2,099 of CAMOHW010000142.1, forward strand.
GGCACAATGACCACCGGATCGTGATGGCGTGTGCTACCCTGCTTACGCGTACCGGCGGCGAGATTGAGGGCGCCGAGGCGGTTGCAAAAAGCAATCCCACTTATTTTGAAGACTTGCAAAAACTCGGAATTGGAGTCACGATTTATGGAACTGTCAACCAATAAGAATATTCTCATTGTCGGTCTGGGGCTTTTGGGCGGGAGTTATGCCCAGGCGCTCTCGGCGCAGGGGTATCATGTCCGCACCATTACCAGGCGGCAGGATTCGATCGATTTTGCCCTTGAAAAAGGGTGGATCGAAGCCGGAAAGACCGAGCCGGACCCCGAATGGATCGCTTGGGCGGACTTGACGGTGCTTGCCCTGTATCCGCACATTCTGTTGGATTGGTTGGAGCAGAACGCCCGCTATTTTTCTCCCGGCTCATTTGTCACCGATGTTACCGGCGTCAAATCCGCCATCGTTTCCCGCGCGCAGGAATTGATGCCGCAGGGTGTGGAGTTCATTGCGGCACACCCCATGGCCGGGCGCGAGGTCTGCGGAGTGGAAAACAGCACTTCCGAGATCTTTCGCGGTGCAAACTATATTGTCGTTCCTACCGAGCAGAATACGCAAAAGGGAATTGCGCTCTGCCGTTCTTTGGGCGAACAACTCGGCTTTGCGCGGATCAGCGAACTCACGCCCGAAAAGCACGACCGCATTATTGCCTATGTTTCCCAACTGACGCACTGCATTGCCGTTTCGCTGATGACCTGCAACATGGACCCTCGTTTGCAGGACTATACCGGAGATTCCTTCCGCGACCTGACGCGGATTGCCCGCATCAATGAGGAGATGTGGAGCGAACTGTTCCAAATCAACAAAGAGGCGCTCATCTCGCAAATTGACGCTTTTGCAGGGGAACTGCACCGCATTCGCACCTATCTTTCGGATGGGAACGAAGAAAAATTGAAGGAAATGATGCGCCTTTCCACCCAGCGGCGGGCGCTGTTCGATAAACAACCGCAAAATCCCGAAAAAAAGAGGTGACCCGATATGAATATGAATTTCAAACGCAAACTCCCAATCCCAATGGAAATCAAAAAGCTCTATCCGCTCACACCGGAATTGGAGGAGGTAAAAGCCAAACGCGATGAAGAGATCAAAGCCGTTTTTGAAGGCAAAAGTTCCAAGTTGATCGTTGTGATCGGCCCCTGCTCGGCGGATAGTGAGGACGCCATGCTGGATTACGCCTGCCGACTGAAAGAGGTGCAGGAAAAGACCAAAGAAAAACTGCTCCTTATTCCGCGGGTCTATACCAACAAACCGCGCACAGTAGGGGACGGCTACAAGGGCATGCTCCACCAGCCCGATCCCGAGAAGGAA
>CAMOHW010000143.1 GCA_946615525.1 uncultured Clostridia bacterium
GCAGGAGTCGGCGTTGCGCCGTTTGCGACCTGTTCCACGATCGTCTTTCCACCATAGTTCAGATCCCAGGTAATGGCAAAGAACCTCCGGATCGGGGTCCAGCTTGCCGTATAGGTTTGGTTTCCGGTCACGGGATCCAGCGCGGTGCCCGGAGAAATGGCAACGGTGCTTTCCCCTTTTTTCCAACCGGCAAACACATAGGTGAATCGTTCATCCTGCGCGCGCACGGGCGTTGCCTGGTAGCTTGGCTGATTGCCGTATGCCACCGAGATCGTTTCCTCCCCGGCGCCGTCATAGCCAAAGTTCCAGGTAACGGTGTAAAAGCGCAGAACAGGGGTCCAACTTGCCGTATAGGTCACATTTTCGGTTACCTCTACAAATGCTTTGTCCCAACCGGCAAAATTGTAGTCATACTGCGCGGTCGATTCCCGCGCGGGGTCATCGCGCGCCGGGAGCGTCCCGTAAGCGATTTTTTCGGTGGTTGGAACACCGTAGCCAAGATCCCAGGTCACGGTATATTGGTTGAGGGTAGCATCCCATTGCGCACTATAAACTTTCTCGCCGGTGACCGGAACAATGGCCTCTCCCCAACCGATAAAGGTATAGGTATATTGCTGATTTGCCGCGCGGGTAGGTGCGGAATGAGCGGGCGTTTCGCCCCAGGCGACCTCGGTGGTGTCGGTAACATCATCATAAAGCACCCAGGTGATCTTGTATTCCCGCGCTACATGCGACCAAAGCGCCGTATAGGTCTGGTTTCCGGTCACTTGCTCAAATGCTTTGTCCCAACCGGCAAAGGTATAAACAAATTGTTCGTCCTGTTCGCGCTCGGGGATCCCTTCGTAACTTGGTTGATCGCCGTAAGCCACCAAAGTGGTATCTTCCCCGGCGCCGTCATAGCCAAAGTTCCAGGTAACGGTGTATTCACGGGTCGATTCCGCCCATGTGGCGGTATAGGTCTTCTCTCCGGTAACGGAGACGATGTCAAGATCCCATCCGGCAAAGGTATAAACGGTGTCAACGGTCGGCTCGCGGCTCGGGTCGGCGGGCTTTTGAGGCGTTGCGCCGTAAAGAAGTTCCTCTTGTTTGAGAATGCCGCCGTTATAACCGTTTTCCCAGGTAACGGTGTAAGCGCGGGTCGATTCCGCCCATGTGGCGGTATAGGTCTTCTCTCCGGCAACGGAGACGATCTCGGGCGACCAGCCGGCAAAGGTATAAACGGTGTCAACGGCGGGCTCGCGGGTCGGGTCGGCAAAGGCAGGCGTTTCGCCCCAGGCGACCTCGGTGGTATCAATAATCCCTCCGTAGCCATTCATCCAGGTAATGGTATAACTGCACCAATGAGGAGTCCAGGTTGCGGTATAGGTCTTTTCGCCGTCAACCGCAACTACCTCGGGCGACCAGCCGGCAAAGGTATAGGAATACTGCCCGTTGGCGCTGTTCGGACGGGTGGGATCCTCATGGGAAGGCGTTTCATTCCATTGGACCGTAGTGGTGTCAATGGTGCCGCCGTAACCATCCATCCAGGTAATGGTATAACTGCGCAAATGAGGAATCCAACTTGCCGTATAGGTCACGTTGGCGGTCACTTCATCCAGCGTATCCTCTTTGGGAATGACCGTTTCGCCGCTGTCTTTCTTCCAGCCGGCAAACTCGTAGGTGTATGCCGGGGTTTCGGCTTTGTGGAAGGTGGTGCCAAACGCGGGGATCTCGCCGTAATCATACCGATTGGAAACAGGAGCGGCCCCGTTATCAAGGTTCCAGGTAACGGTGTATTGGTTGACCGTTTCGGCAAAGACCGCCGTGTAGGCAGCGTCCTCTTGCACCGGGACGATCTGCGGAGACCATTGTCCCTCAAAGGTGTAGGTGTATTGTGCCGTTTGGGCCTTTGCAGGAACGCCGTGGGTGTTCTGATCATAAACCGGGACGGCGCCGTAATCCAGCGTTTCGGTGTAGATTGCGTCCTCGCCGTTCTTCCAGGTAACGGTGTATTGGTTGAGCGTTTCGGTAAAGACTGCCGTGTAGGTGGCGTCTTTTTGCACCGGGACGATTTGCGGAGACCATTGTCCCTCAAAGGTGTAGGTGTATTGTGCCGTTTGGGCCTTTGCAGGAACGCCGTGGGTGTTCTGATCATAAACCGGGACGGCGCCGTAATCCAGCGTTTCGGTGTAGATTGCGTCCTCGCCGTTCTTCCAGGTAACGGTGTATTGGTTGAGCGTTTCGGTAAAGACTGCCGTGTAGGTGGCGTCTTTTTGCACCGGGACGATTTGCGGAGACCATTGTCCCTCAAAGGTGTAGGTGTATTGCGCGTCCGCATCGCGGACCGGAGTTGTGCCGTGATAGACCGGGGCGGTGCCGTAGGCGACGGTATCCGTCCCCAGCGTTTCGCCGTTATGATTCTTCCAGGTGACGGTGTAATTGCGGACCGATTCCTTCCACTTGGCAAAATAGGTTGCATTTACCGTAGCGGTTGCGGGCAGCGGGTTGTGGTTTTCGTCCTCCCAGCCGGCAAAGGTATAGTCGGTGGACACAGTGGATCCTCTTTGGGGCGTTCCCGGATACTGCAAGGGCGTTCCGTGTTCCACAGGGACGACGGTTGCTGGCTCTCCGGTCCCGAGATCCCATTTGATCTGATAGATATTGTGGGATGGAGTCCACTGCGCGACATAGGTCGCGTCGCCGGTCACCGCTGCGACGGCGGGTGACCAGCCGGCAAAGGCATACTCAAACTCCTCGTCCTTGTCTTTGGTCAGCGTTCCGGTGTATTGCGGAACGGTGTTGTATTCATACTCGACGGGATCGGCTACCGGCGTGCCGTTGTTCAAATCCCAGGTGATTTGATATTTGCGCGGGCTTTCGGTCCACTGTGCGGTGTAGGTTGCGGTTCCGGTAACGGCGGTCAGGGTAGGCGACCAGCCGGCAAAGGTATAGTCCGTGGATACGCTTGACGCGCGGGTTGGGTCGGCATGAGCGGGCACAGTCCCGAAAGCGACCTGCGTGGTCCCGAGGGTGCCGCCGTAGCCATCCATCCAGGTAACGGTATATGCGCGGGGAGTTTCGTCCCATTGCGCGGTATAGGCCGCGTTACCGGAGACAACCGCAACCGCGGGTGACCAACCGGCAAAAGCATAGTCGGTAGATACGCTCGACGGGCGGGTCGGGTCGGCATAGGAGGGCGTTTGATTCCATTTGACCTGCGTGGTGCCGAGGGTGCCGCCGTAGCCGTCCATCCAGGTGATGGTGTAGAGACGGTCGGAAAGCTCCCACTGCGCGGTATAGGTCGCGTTACCGGCAACAGCCGCAACCGTGGGCGACCAGCCGGCAAAGGTATAGTCGGTATCGTTGCTTGACGGACGGGTCGGGGCGGCATAGGACGGCATTTGTTCCCATTTGACCTGCGTGGTTCCGAGGGTGCCGCCGTAGCCGTCCATCCAGGTGACGG
>CAMOHW010000144.1 GCA_946615525.1 uncultured Clostridia bacterium
ATATCACATCAAGTTGTATTTGAGCGCCCTGCCGGCGTTTGCCGTTTCGGTTGCCGTTGCTCTTTTGTTGGATGGGTTTGTTCCCATGTGGATCGGTAGCGACTATACCTTTAATATGTTTTTCATCAGCTGGCGGTATCCGGGAGATTTGCCGTTCATTACTGTTTTGCATTGGGGCTTTGAGTTTCTTGCAAAGATCCCGTATCCTGTATTTCTCTTTTTGTATTTGCTGGCATTCTCGCTGGTTGCCTTTGCCGTGTTCGGTGCGCTGTTCGGCATTTTCAAATGGGTAGAATACGGAATGGCAAAAAAGAAAAAAGCATAAAAGAATCGGGCAACGGTCGTTGCCCGATTCTTTTATAGTCATTCTTTTTCGTTTAGCTGAATGGTTGCAAACCAAAACCAGCAGATCAGCGCCGCTCCCAAAAGCAATCCTCCCAAAATATCGGTCAGCCAGTGAACGCCGGAGAACAGCCGGCACAACACCGTTCCGGCGAGCAAAGCCCCCGAAGCGCACCATGCCGCAATTTTGAGGGCGCGTTGTTTCAGGTATTTTGCAATCGGCCAAAAGGCACTGCCGAAAACGGAGCAGGCAAGCAGAGTATGTGAGGAAGGGAAAGACGCCGCCGGGGCAACCTCGCTTGCCAGCAATACCGGGCGGTAGTTGACGACCACCAACTCGAAAAAGAGGTAGAACGCCACCGTAACGGCATAGAGAAAGTCGAGCGTCAGCAACAGTTTGTCCACCTTCCAAAGACTCTTGCGGCGGATCCATTGCCAAAGGGTCAAAAAGGCAATTCCGGCGGCAACCGCAATGGCAAGAATCCCCAGCCATTTTGCGGTTTGATATAACGGATCATGAAAGCCGATCCAAAGATGAAAACTATTGTTGATGTGCGAAAGCCCGATTTTTGTTGCGCCGGGACCAATGGCGGCAACGTCCGCCACCCGCACCAAAACGATCAGCAGAAGAAAAAGAGCAGAAAATGCCGCGCCCAAAGCAAATGGAAGGACCGGCCGTTTGTTTTTGTGTTCCATATACGGGATACCCGCCTTTTCATCAATTCTTTCTCAATTATAACACAAAGAGCCGTTTTTGTCAATATTATTGCATTTTCAGAAAAAAATATAATCTTGAAATGAAAATAATTCTATGATACAATAGCCATATATCAATCGGTCGTCCTTTGACGACCGAAATGCAGGGGGGAACAGAAAAATGGAACAGAAAAAAATCAAGGTTGTTGTCGTTGGTTGCGGTGACCGCGCGTGGGTCTATGTCCGCGAGGGCGTTCATTCTTTGAACGCAATGGAAGTGGTTGCGGCGGTGGATCCCGATCCCGTCCGTCTCAAATTGATGCAGGATCAATTCGGCGTGTCCGAAAAGATGTGCTTTACCGATATGAAGGATGTCCTTGCGCTTGGCAAGATCGGTGATTGCGTTATCAACGGCACCATGGATCAGCTCCATTTGCAAACGGCTCTGCCGTTTTTGAAACAGGGCTATGATATGCTTTTGGAAAAGCCGCTGACCAACAATAAAGAGGACCTGATGCTCCTCAAAAAGACGGCGGACGAAAACGGATGCAAGCTGATGACCTGCCATGTTCTCCGCTACGCGCCGTTCTACCTCAAAATCAAGGAGCTTTTGTTGAGCGGTGCCATTGGCGAGATCCAGAATATTGAAACCAGCGAGCGCGTTGGCGCAACGCACTCCTCCTATTCCTACATCCGCGGTAAGTGGAAGAGCGAAAAAGAATGCGGTTCTTCGCTCCTTTTGGCAAAATGCTGCCACGACACCGACCTGCTTTGCTGGTTGAACAACTCCACCGTGCCGGAAGTGGTTTCCAGCTACGGCGGAAGGGATCATTTCAATCCCGAAAACGCTCCCAAGGGCGCGGGCACACGGTGCCTTGTGGATTGCCCGGAAGAGATTCGCAAGAACTGCGTTTATGATGTGCAGTCCATGTATTTGGACAACTGCATTATGCCGTGGTATCCCTGGCAGTGCACCGGCAAGAACTACCAGGATGTTTCCCAGGAGGAGCGCGAGGAATCGCTGAAGACCTACAACCCCCACGGCGTTTGCATTTACAAGGCGGGCGGCGATATTGTTGACCACCAGGTGCTCACCGTCAAGTTTGCAAACGGCTCTACCGCTTCCCATACCGTCATTCTAGGTGTTATGAAGCCCGGACGCCGTATTTGGATTGTGGGCAGCGAAGGCGAGATCGAGGGCAACCCGGATGAAAGTTTGCACCTGCGCAAATACAACCCGAAGGACTCCTACTATACCGAAGAGACCATCAACTTCCTGGAGCGCGAAGGCGAGACCGGAGGACACTTTGGCGGCGACAAGCGGTTGGTGTATGATTTCTGCAACCTGATGCACGGCGAGCCGCGCTCGATCTCCTGCACGGCGATCGACGATTCCATCAACAGTCACCTGATGGTTTACGCCGCAGACGAATCCATGCGCACCGGAAAACCGGTAAAAATTGAAAAATAAAAGCCAAAGGGCGGAACTCAAAGTTCCGCCCCTTTTTATTTATCGCGCATCTGCAAAGATGATCGCTTGCCGGTTGACATCCAACGCGGCGTTGCGTGCCCGGTCTTTTATTTCCACATCCAGCAAATCAGGTTTTCGGAGATCGTCATGCCGATTTTTCTTTGCAATTCTATGGATCCTGTATTGTCCTTTGCCACCTGCCCAAAGGGGGTAAAGCCGGATTCCATGGTTTTGCGAATGGCAAGCTTTTCCAAAGCGGTGCCAAACCCTTTGCGGCGGAACTCCGGAAACACATAAAGAAGCCCCATGCTCCCCTCCAGATGTTCGCCCACAAAGCCGACAAGTTGATTCCTCGAATAGCCCAGCAGGATCGAGCCGCGCGATACCACCTGCTCCATTTCCCGCGGGGTAATGTGGTGGTAGTTTTTCAAAAGCAATGCAAGATCCTCGTTGCCGGCAACACGCACAGAGAGAGTTGGCTCCGGTTCCGGCTTTTCGCCGTAGTAGGCGACTTGAAAGCACTCCAACCTGCCGGCAAAACCGTATCGCTCGTAGGCAAGCCGCCCGAGCGCAAGGTCTGGTACCATCAAAAGATCAAAATCCTGGGCGTAGCGGTCAAGCAGGGGAATGCTCAAATCAGCGTCCCGGCTTGCCAAAAGATGCGCGCCGCTGACGGTATCCCGGATCAGGGGAGCGGCACCGTCTGCAAGGATCTCGCCGGTCCCGCGTTTGAGCACACGGTCAATGCCCAAAAGGTCAATGCTTGAAAAATCCATTTTTGCAAAACCTGCCTTGTTGTTTTTCACTTTTTATTATACACAAAAAGCCGGAGGCGTTCCAAGCGCCTGAACAAAAAATACGCAGTCAAAGCAAAAGAGGAAGGTTTATTTGGAGAGTGAGAAGTTTTCCAGCCAAACGGC
>CAMOHW010000145.1 GCA_946615525.1 uncultured Clostridia bacterium
CGGCCGGCGGCGGCTACGCCCAGGTGGTGCCCATGGAGGACATCAACCTGCACTTTACCGGCGATTTTCATGCCATCGGCGCGGCAAACAACCTGCTTGCCGCAATGCTGGATAACCACATTCAGCAGGGAAACGCGCTGGGAATCGACCCCCGCCGCATTACCTGGAAACGCTGTGTGGATATGAACGACCGCCAGCTCCGCTTTTTGGTGGATGGCCTTGGCGGCAAAGCCAACGGAACGCCCCGCGAAGACGGATTTGACATTACCGTTGCCTCCGAGATTATGGCGGTGTTCTGTCTTGCATCCTCGATCGCCGATCTGAAAGCGCGACTGGGACGCATTGTCGTGGGCTACACCTACGCCGGCAAACCGGTGACCGCCGGAGATCTCCGCGCCGTCGGCGCAATGGCGGCACTCTTAAAAGACGCACTCAACCCCAACCTGGTGCAAACGCTGGAAGGCACGCCGGCATTCGTACATGGCGGTCCCTTTGCCAACATTGCCCACGGTTGCAACTCGGTCATTGCCACCCGCCTGGCAATGAAACTGGGTGACTACGCCGTAACCGAGGCGGGATTCGGCGCCGACCTGGGCGCTGAAAAGTTTTTGGACATCAAATGCCGCATGGCGGGACTTCGTCCCGACGCGGTCGTAGTGGTTGCCACCGTCCGCGCCCTGAAAATGCACGGCGGACTCCCCAAAACCGAGCTGGGCAGCGAGAATCTTGCCGCCCTGGAAAAAGGGTTGCCCAACCTGTTGCGCCATGTTTCCAACATCAAAAACACCTACGGGCTTCCCTGCGTGGTCGCCGTCAACCGTTTCCCCACCGATACCGATAAGGAAATTGATTTGGTCATTGAAAAATGCCGCGCGCTGGGCGTCAACGTCAAGCTCTCCACCGTTTGGGCGGACGGCGGCGCCGGAGGCACCGAACTTGCCAAAGAGGTCGTGCGCCTTTGCGACAGCGAAAACAACTTCCGGTTCAGTTATACCGACGACACCACCATTGAAGAAAAGCTCCATGCCATTGCCACCAAGGTCTATGGCGGCACCGGCGTGAGCATTCTGCCCGCCGCGCGCAAACAGATGGAGGAGCTGACCGCCCTGGGTTTTGGCAACCTGCCGGTTTGCGTTGCCAAAACGCAGTATAGTTTTTCGGATGACCCCTCAAAACTCGGCGCGCCCGAAAACTTTACCGTTACCGTGCGGAACATCAAGGTCAGCGCAGGCGCCGGATTTTTGGTTGCCCTGACCGGCGATATTATGACCATGCCGGGATTGCCCAAATCCCCCGCCGCCGAGCGTATTGATGTTACCGACGACGGCAAGATCACCGGGTTGTTCTGATTTTAAGTTTTAAGAAAGAAAGGGGCGTTTTCCATGAGTAGACATCACCACCATCATCACTATCCGCATCGGCGCATGGATCCCAAAAAACTCCCGTTTATCCTCGTCCCGGCCCTGTTGGTCGTCGTTGCGGTCGCTGTCGTTCTGATCACCACTCTGGCAAAACCGAAAGACACGATCCCGGAGGATCCGCAAATCAACCATACCCATTCCTATGGAGAATGGATCTCGGAGGTGACGCCCACCTGTGAAAAAAGCGGCACCAAAGGGCATTACCACTGCTCCTGCGGAAAGGATTTTGACGCAGACCATAACGAGCTATCCTCTTTATACATCCCAAAAGCGCACACTTTGGGAAGCTGGATCGCGGAGGTCCCGCCAACCTGCGAGCAAAACGGACAAGCAGGGCATTATCAGTGCTCGACCTGCCAAAAATATTTTGACAACGAGCAAAAAGAATTGACCGATCTCGCCACTCCGCCCATGCACACACTTTCCGCCTGGACCGCAGAGATCCCTGCAACCGGAAATATTGCCGGCACCAAAGGATACTACCAATGCACCGCCTGCCAAAAGTATTTTGACGCCGACAAAACCGAACTGACCGATCTGGTCATTCCCGCAACCGGAAAATATCTCGTCAAGATCACCGGAAACCACCCTGGCGGATTTACCTTGACCGGCGCAGAACCGGAGCAAATCGTTTCCAAGGGCGACCCCGCACCCGCGCCTTTTACGGTGGACGCAGGATACGGATATACCTTTGATCACTTTGAAATTGACGGTGTGGCGCAAGAGGGCAACACCGTTGCCCTGGGAACCGTCACCGATGATGTGACCGTCTATGTCGTTTGCAACTACGCCACCGACGAACTGCCCATTATCAATATTGATACCGACGGAGCAGAGATTTTGAGCAAAGAGGACTATGTGACCATGTCCTTCTCGTTGGAAAACTGCGACACGGAATTGACAGGCGTTTCCGGCGGCATCCGCCTGCGCGGCAATACCACCATGTCCTTCCCCAAAAAACCTTATCGCATCAAGTTTGATAAAAAGCAGAGCTTGTTCGGCTTGACCAAGGCAAAGAGCTGGGTGCTGCTTGCCGAATACATCGACCCCTCCGATTTGCACAACTACACGGCGTTCACCCTGCGCCGGGAGATTGACGGCACCGTCTTTACGCCAACGCCCAATATGGTCAATGTCTATCTCAACGGCGAATATCAGGGCATTTACACCCTTTGCGAACAGGTGCAGGAAAACGAGGGCAGAGTGGGCAACGAAAAGAAAATTACCGTTGCCTCCTCCAATTTGACCGACTACAATTTTCTGATCGTGATGGATGTTGCCGCCGAAGAATACGTTACTGTTACCATTGATGAAGATACCCAACGGCATTTTCAAATCAAGTACCCCGAGGAGCCGGATTTTACAAGCCCGGAACAATATGCCAAATTCAAGAGTGATCTGCAAACCTACCTGCAAGATTTGGTGGACGCCTTCAAAAACGGAGATGTTGACTACATCCAACAAACTGTAAATATCAACTCACTTTTGGACTTTATGATCGTGGATCAGGTCATGGGCGAGCGGGACCACGCAACAAAATCGGTCTATCTGTATTTCAAAAACGGAAAATTGAACTTTGGGCCTGTTTGGGACTATGACTGGGCTTTATATACCAACTTTGGGGATTTACAGTATTTTACCGTTTCGGAAGAATTGGAATACTCCAACATCTTCTTCCAATCGGTGCGCAATACTCCCGCGCTTTACCAACTGCTGAAAGAGCGCTATACCGCCGTTGGCAGTGCCGCACTGGAACGCACCATTGCAAAAGTGACCGCGTTTGAAGCGACCATTCAGGAGTCGGTGCGGCTGGATGCCGAAAAATGGTACCCATCGTCAGACACCAAATTCAAACCTTACAGTGGTTATGCGCTTTCGCAAAAGCACACCGCCTTCCTCAACGATTTTCTTGCCAAACGCAAAGAAGTTCTGGACCGGGAATGGCTGATTGAAGAATGATATGACCTGCGGCTTTGCACCGCGCCTGCCCGCCGGAAGGCGG
>CAMOHW010000146.1 GCA_946615525.1 uncultured Clostridia bacterium
GGCTATGTCATGGACGAGATCTTCAACAAAATGGAGACCGGCTCTGCCGCAATTGCTCCCTACTATGCAGGCGATTTCTTTACCATGTATGAAGAAAACGAGAATCTCGGATTCTTCTACCCGTCGCAAGGAACCAATGTTTATGTAGATGCCATGTGCATTCTGAACACCAGCCAGAACCCTGAAATTGCCGAGCGGTATATCAATTTCATGCTCTCCGAGGAGCCGGCGATCGCAAACGCCGAGGCAACCTATTATGCCTCGCCCAACAAACTTGTCGTCAACAGCACCACTTACCAGGAAGATATGGCGGAAGTGCATGAGGACGCAATGGATATTCTTTACGGGCTGGACGCTATTCCCAAGCAGTTCTACGAGAACCTGCCGGACGAAACATTGGAACTGATCAACGCTCTTTGGGAAGAACTGAAAATTAAATAAGAATCTTTTTCAAATCAAAAAAGGCGCGGTAAACCGCGCCTTTTTTGATTTGTGTTTATCCAAGCAGACCCATAAAAAACATGATGAGATATGCCAGCGCACTGCCGCTTACCAGAACCGCAAGGGCAATGATGAAAATGCGCGTGGGCAGGGAAAAACGAGGAGAAGGTTTGTTGCTCATTTATTTTTCAATCCTTTCTGCATTTTGCGGAATTATTTCAGTGAATTCAAAGGAATGCCCGAGGCCGGGATCTTCAACTTTTTCAGCCCCGTAGCGCCGTTCGGAAACTCCGAAAGGTCGGTTTTTGCGCGCACCAAAGTTTGCCCTTTTTTCATGGTGATCAGCTGGACGCCGCCCGAGGTGCGGGTGCTTTTTTGCGGGATGAGCGAGGACTTGATGACGATTCCGCGATTCTCCGAGGAAATGAGCAGAATGTCCATCGGTGCTTTCTCATAGAACGCGGCGACCGGTCGCGAGGCCTTGGAGCAAACCGAGGTCAGCTTGCGGCGGTTTCCGGTGGTGGTGTAGTTTGCCGCCGAAACGCGCACGCCTTTTCCGTTTTCAAACAGGAACACAAAGTTGTCCTTTTCGGGGTAGGAGTTTTGAATGTTCATCAAAATCGGCTTTTCGCCGGGATCCATTCCCAGAACGGCGGGTAAAAAGTCGCCCAGGGCCGAGGCCTTTGTCGGTTCAAAATCGTTTGCTTTTACGCGATACATCTGTGCGTGATCGGTTACAAAAATCAAATCGTCACGGTTCTCGCCGTCCAGAATCGAGAGGACTTCGTCCCCCTCTTTGCATTTTTGTTCGTCGTTGCCTTGCAGGGAGCGGAAGGTGATCTTCTTGAAATATCCTTCCCGCGTCAGCACAAAGCGCGCGCTGTAATTTTCAATGTGTTCTTCCGCGTTGTATTCCGTAACGGTGGAGGCGTGAACAATGAAGGAGCGGCGGGGTTGACCGTATTTCTTTTTGATGGCGGTCAACTGTTCAATGATCAGCGCCTTTTGTTTCAGTTCGTCGGCAAGGGTTTCTTCCATGTCGGCGATCTCTTTTTGCAGCGATTCGATTTCGGCAATGCGGTTGAGAATGTATTCGCGGTTGATGTTGCGCAGTTTGATGTCGGCAATGTAGTTTGCCTGCCGCTCGTCAATCTCAAATCCTTTCATCAGGTTGGGCACAACATCGGCGTCCTTTTCGGTCTTGTGGATGATGCGAATGGCTTTGTCAATGTCCAAAAGGATCTTGCCCAGCGCCAACAGCAGGTGGAGTTTGTCCTTTTTCTTTTCCAGGTCAAATTGCAGTTCGCGGCGCAAGCAACCCAGGCGGAAGCGGATCCACTCGGAGAGGATCTCAATAATACCCATGGTGCGCGGCACCGAGTCGATCAAAACATTGAAATTGCACTTGAAATTGTCTTCCAGAGGCGTGAGCTTGAAAAGCTTGGTCATCAGCTTGTCGGGGTCAACGCCGCGTTCCAGATCCAGCGTGAGTTTGAAACCGTTCAGGTCGATCTCATCACGGAAATCCCGCACCTCTTTGAGTTTCTTCTCTTTATAGAGGGTCGATAACTTGGCCATGATCAACTCAATGGTGGTAGAGTAGGGGATCTCAATAATGTCAATACAGTTCGCGTCCTTGTCATAAACATAGCGCGCGCGGAGTTTGATCGAGCCCTGCCCGGTTTCGTAGATCTGGCGGATCTGTTCTTCGTCATAAAGGATGGCGCCGCCGCCCGAAAAGTCGGGGGCTTTGACCAGTTCCATCAGTTTTTCTATTGAGAGGTTGGGTTTGCGCAGCAGGGCAATGGTGCCGTCGCAAATCTCGGAGAGGTTGAAGGAGCAAATGCTGGAAGCCATACCAACGGCAATACCCATATTGGGCATGACCAAAACATTGGGGAAGGTGGTGGGAAGCAGGACCGGTTCTTTCATGGTGGCGTCATAGTTGTCCACCATATCCACAGCGTTTTTGTCAATCCCGTCAAACAGCTCGGCGCAAATGGCGTCCAACTTGCATTCGGTGTAACGCGAGGCGGCGTATTTCATATCCGAGGAATACTGTTTACCAAAGGAACCCTTGGAGTCGATCAGCGGGTGGAGCAAGGTCGCGTTTCCGCGCGTCAGACGCACCAGGGTTTCATAAATGGAGGCGTCACCGTGGGGGTTGAGCTTCATGGTTTGCCCCACAATGTTGGCGCTCTTTGTGCGCCCCCCGGTCAAAAGCCCCATGCGATACATGGTGTAAAGCAGTTTGCGGTGTGCCGGTTTGAGGCCGTCGATCTCCGGGATCGCGCGGGAGATGATCACGCTCATGACATAGGGCATATAGTTTTTCTCGATGGTTTCGGTAATGGGCTGATAGACCACCGGAGCATAGACGATTTCTTTGACTTGTTTTTTCTTTTTTGCCATGGATCTGCGGGGTTCCTTTCTTTGAACTCGTATCAATGGTAGGTTTTGTTAAACTTCTTGTATCGTGTGCGCCGCGGCGCGGATCATGCGGTTGTAAAGCGCAAGCCCCAGCCCGCTCTTTGGGGGCAGATGTGCGTAAATGATCTCTGCGCCGGAGCGGTCGGCCTCGCGCAACAATTTGAACAGGGTTTGTGCCTGTGCGGCAAGATCCTCTCGCTTTCCCACCGGGAACAACCGGTCGGGCGCAAGGAAGGGAATCTCCTCCTCGTAACAAAGGATGGCGCATTTTTTGTTTTTTTGCTCGGCGGCAAGAAAAGCGGTCACCTTTTGCGCCTCTCCGGAAAGCAACACCACCGGAATGCTTGGCGCGTAGTGGCGGTATTTCATGCCCGGCGAGAGCGGACGCTCGTTTTCGGCAAGCGCCTGTGTGACTGCCGGAGCAATATGAACTTTGGAAATGACCATGCAGAGCGCGTCGTATGTAATTCCGCCCGGGCGGAGCAGGGTAATCTCGTCCTCTCCATCCACTTTGACAATGGTGGATTCCAGCCCGATCTCG
>CAMOHW010000147.1 GCA_946615525.1 uncultured Clostridia bacterium
AATGAAGCAACCAAGCGCGCCAAGCGTGATGGAATGCCCCGGAATGGCGTTGACTTTTGTTACTTTTCCGGTTTGATCTTTGATGTATTTTCCAAGCCGTGGGCCGACCATGATCGCACCGATCAGGGCGGTCACACCACCCACCGAGTGAATGGCGGCGGAGCCGGCAAAATCATGGAATCCGAGTTTTACAAGCCAACCCGCTTGGTTCCAAACCCAACCCGCTTCGATCGGATAGACAAAGAGCGAAATGATACCGGAATAGATGCAGTAGGAAAGGAACTTTGTCCGTTCCGCCATAGCGCCCGAAACAATGGTTGCGGCAGTAGCGCAGAATACAAGGTTGAACACAAAGGCAGGGCCGTTTCCGCTTTTGAGAAAGCCGCCGAAGTCGGTCAGGATCTGCAAATTCGGAACGCCGATAAAGCCGAGGACATAGTCTTCCGCCATCATCAGCGAGAAGCCGAGCAACACGAACACCACTGTGCCAATGCAGAAATCCATCAGGTTTTTCATAATGATGTTTCCGGCATTTTTTGCGCGGGTAAATCCGGTTTCTACCATAGCAAAGCCCGCCTGCATGAAGAAGATGAACGCCGTTCCGATCAACAGCCAAACGGCAAACACTTCTTTTTGCGTTGCTTCTCCTACCAGTTTCACAATCTCTTCCGGTAACATGGGGATCTCTCCTTGAAGTTTATTTTACGCTGAACAGAATATCTCCGTAGGTCGGGAAAGGCCAGTAACTCTTTGCGGTCAGCGTTTCTGCCTCGTCGCAATAAACGCGCAGTTCGCACATCTTGGGCAGGATCACATCGCGGATCATTACAGATTCGGCGATCACGTCTTTGGCACCGTGCAACTCGATCATTGCGCTTTCCAAAGATTCTACCTTTTCGGCAATGCCCTCGGCAATCACCGAGAGGCGAGCCACCAGTTTCTTTTCATATCCGCAGGGGATCGCGCTGTCCAGCGCTTGTTTTGCCGCGGCGTCACGCGCCGTATCGGCGGCAAAGTGGCGGACGGCAGGCGCGATTTGCGTTTTTGCCATATCCACCATGGTGTTGGCCTCAATGGTCACGGTCTTGCAATAGTTTTCCAGCATGATCTCGCAACGGGAGTTCAATTCTTCTACGGTGAACACCTTGTGCGCGGTCAGCATATCTGCATTCTTTTTGTCCAACAGGTGTGGCATACAGTCGGCGGTGGTGCGGTAGTTGAGCAGACCGCGCACCTCAGTTGCCTCTTTGATCCAGGCGTCATCATAACCGTTGCCGTTGAAGATGATGCGCTTGTGATCTTTGATCGTCTTTTTGATCAGTTCGTGAAGCGCCTTTTCAAAATCTTTCGCTTTTTCCAGCTTGTCGGCATATTGCTTCAAGCTTTCAGCTACTGCCGAGTTGAGCATGATGTTTGCACAGGCAATGCTGTTGGAGGAACCGAGCATACGGAACTCAAACTTGTTGCCGGTGAACGCAAAGGGGGAAGTGCGGTTGCGGTCGGTGGTATCGCGATTGAACTTGGGCAGAACATCTACACCCAGTTTCATCTGCGTTTTTTCGGCACCGTAATAGGGAGCGCCTTTTTCGATCGCTTCCAAAACGCCGCCCAGGTCATCGCCCAAGAACATAGAACCCACGGCGGGCGGTGCCTCGTTGGCGCCAAGACGATGATCGTTGCCGGCAGTGGCAACCGAAATGCGGAGCAGATCCTGATAATCGTCAACCGCTTGGATGACGGCGCACAGGAAGAGCAAAAATTGTGCATTTTCATAGGGTGTGTCGCCGGGGGAGAGCAGGTTTTGTCCACCGTCGGTGGCAATGGACCAGTTGTTGTGCTTGCCCGAACCGTTCACGCCTGCAAAGGGCTTTTCGTGGAGCAGGCAGACAAGACCGTGTTTTGCAGCGATCTTCTGCATGATCTCCATTGTCAACTGGTTGTGGTCGGTGGCAACATTGGTGGTGCTGTAAATCGGCGCCAGTTCGTGTTGTGCCGGAGCGACCTCGTTATGCTCGGTCTTTGCCAGAATGCCCAGTTTCCAAAGCTCCTCGTTCAGTTCCTCCATATAGGCGGCAACGCGTGGTTTGATGACGCCGAAGTAGTGATCGTCCATTTCCTGACCTTTCGGCGGTTTTGCGCCGAACAACGTTCTGCCTGTAAACCGCAGATCGGGGCGAGCGTCATACATTTCTTTGGTGATGAGGAAATATTCCTGCTCCGGACCGACCGAGGATACAACGCGTTTGACCGTAGCGTTTCCAAACAGGCGAAGAATGCGCAATGCCTGTTTGTTCAGTGCTTCCATCGAGCGGAGCAGAGGAGTCTTTTTGTCCAGCGCGTGACCGCCGTAGGAGCAGAACGCGGTGGGAATGCAAAGCGTCTTTCCTTTAATAAATGCATAGGAAGTTGGATCCCAAGCCGTATATCCGCGCGCTTCAAAGGTGGCGCGCAGTCCGCCGGAGGGGAAGGAGGAAGCGTCCGGCTCGCCCTTGATGAGTTCCTTGCCGGAAAACTCCATGATCACACCGCCATCCGGCGAGGGAGAAATAAAACTATCGTGCTTTTCCGCCGTAATGCCGGTCAGGGGTTGGAACCAGTGGGTGAAGTGGGTTGCACCTTTTTCAATTGCCCAATCTTTCATGGCAGCCGCCACGGCGTTGGCAACGTTCAAATCCAATTCCTTTCCTTCATCAATCGTTTGTTTCAGGGATGCGTAAACCTTTGCCGAAAGGGTTGCTTTCATAACTCTGTCGTCAAATACCATGTTTCCGAAATACTCCGATACTGTTTTCATCATTTTTCTCCTTTTCTTTTCAAAGGATAAGGCGCCCTTCATGTCTTGCAACATGAAAGACGCCTTTGCCTTCCTTTTTTATTATCTGATTTTCCGTAAAAACGAAAATCGCGCCTTTGAGCCCATGCCCAAAGACGCCATTGCCTTTTCACGAGAGTCATTATACAACGCGAAAAACGATTTGTCAACCCCTTTTTTCAAAAAAAATCGAAAAATTTTTCGCTTCCTATTGACAAATGGATTTTTGCGGCGTATAATACAGTTCAATGAGCAAAGGCGTTCATTTTGAGTGGGATTTCTCCCGCCGAAATGAGCGCGTTTTTCTTTTTTAGCAAGAAAGGATGAAAAAACCATGAAACTGCAAGAAGGAGAAGTGCGGATCCCTTCCGGATGCGCGATCGCGGCTGTAATATCAAAAGAAGGAAAGCGCATGACCGCAGAAAAGATCATAGACGCCATGAAGCCCATGCATGACCGTTCCAACGGATTGGGCGGCGGCTTTGCCGGCTACGGCATTTACCCCGAATACCGGGATCTTTATGCCTTCCACCTGTTTTTTGA
>CAMOHW010000148.1 GCA_946615525.1 uncultured Clostridia bacterium
GCGGTCGGAAAGCGAGGCGATCAGCGGATCGGTGACCGCGTCAAAAATACGGGAAATTGCCGTAATCAAGCCCAAAATGGTCAACACCCCGAAAATCACAAGCCCGGGTTTGATGAATTGAGTTGCGCTTTGCTCGGTAATGTCCTTTTGGGTGGGCAGGTAGAAGGTGACGAGCCAGGCATTAATAATGCCGCTGAGAATTGACCACCCGAGTTGCCCGATGGCAAAGATGATCATTTGCTTTTTGGTTAAACGCTTCATAGTGTCCTGTCTGCGTATGCACGCCGATTGCATACGTTCCCTTTCATTTATTATTTTCCGCATCGGCCTGCGGAGCAACGAGAGAAAACAGGATGACCCGTTTCATCTCATTAATTTCCAGTTGTTTGTCTACGACGGTATCCTGCCGGACAATCTCCCGCTCGACAGATCTGTTTTTGCAAAGCGCCAGCATGGCATGCGCCGTTGCATAATAAAACACCTCGGGATCGGTATCCAGTTTTCGGATGCTTCCATCGGCAATTCCCTGGCGATATGCCGAAAGAAAGAGGTTGCGGAATTGGTCTATCCCATCCGAATAGGATTGCTCTACCGAAAGATTTTCGGAAAGAATATAAGCGTCAAAATCACCGATAAAACGATAAAACTCACGGTGCTCTGCAAAAATCTTGGAATAAGCGCCAAAGAATGCTTCCATTTTTGCATATCCACTGCCGGAAATAGGAGCAAAATAATCCCGGAAGACCTGTGTCTGCAATTTTTCGGCAACCGCGCAAACCAGATTTTGCTTTTGTTTGAAATAGCGGTAAATGGTTGCTTCCCCAACCCCTGCGCGGTCGGCAATATCCTTGATTGTGACCGTTGCAATATGCCGTTCCAACAACAGTTCGGTTGCAACATCAATAATAAAGTTCAATTTTGCGTCTTTAATGGTCATATTTGCTTTCTTTCTTCTGGTTGATAGCTAACCTATCATTTTGATTTATTTACTATCCATATCATAGCAAAAATACAAAAGGATGTCAATACAAAAGACAAAAAATTGGTGAAATCCATAAACAGGACATGATTTTTTTATACAAAATGCCAACAAAAAGGAACCCTGTCTTCACCAAAAAAGACAGGGTCCCGAAAGATTATTTCAATTTTTCCAAAGCGGCTTGAACACCGGCAAGATTTTCCTGGTATCTGGCAAGTTTGGCGCGCTCGGCGTCCACGACCTGTTTTGGCGCTTTGGCCACAAAGCCCTCGTTTGCAAGCTTTTTGCCGATGCGATCGATCTCGGCTGCCAGTTTTGCAGCTTCTCCGCAGAGGCGCTCACGCTCTTTCTCTACATCGATCAAATCCGACATAGGCAAATAGATGGTTGCCGAATCGGTGATGATCTGCACAGCGTTATCGGCGTTTACAACATCCGGCGAGAAGGAGTCCGCTACCACAACATCACTTGCCGAAGCAAGACGGCGGAAAAAGGCATAGGATGCCTCCGGGAAGGATTCTGCATAACGCGTTTCCACATAGACGGTCGCTTTTTTAGAGGGCGCAATGTTCATTTCGTTGCGGCGCATCCGGATGGCGCGAATGGCGTCGATCACGCGGCGCATTTGCAATGATTCGGCGTCAAACTCCAACGAATCGTCCGCCTTTGGATATGCGGAAAGAACAATGCTTTCGCTCTTATCGCTATGCGGCAGAGCAAGATAGATCTCCTCGGTGATAAAGGGCATGAACGGATGGAGCATTTTGAGAATGCCCTCCAAAACATAGCAAAGCACGTTTTGCGCCACCAGGTTCCCTTCGGTACCTGCCTCGGCAAGGCGGCTTTTGGTCAGCTCAATATACCAATCGCAGAAAACGCTCCAGGTAAAATCATAAATTGCGGCAAGCGCAACTCCGATTTCATAATGATCCAGCGAATCGGTCACCGTTGCAACCGTTTTGTTATACTGCGTCAAGATCCACTTGTCCTCGGTGGCGAGTTTTGCCGACTCCGGCAGTTTTGCTCGGTCAATCGTCAAGTTCATACGCACAAAGCGCGAAGCGTTCCAAAGTTTGTTGGCAAAGTTGCGCGCCGATTCGATCTTTTCATCTGAAAAGCGCATATCGTTCCCGGGCGAATTACCGGTGGAAAGCGCAAAGCGGAGTGCGTCTGCACCGTATTTGGAAATGACCTCCAACGGATCAATGCCGTTGCCCAGCGATTTGGACATCTTTCTTCCCTGCGCGTCCCGCACCAGACCGTGAATGAAGACCGTATGGAACGGAATATCGCCCATTTGCTCCAAACCGGAGAAAATCATACGGGCAACCCAGAAGAAGATAATGTCATATCCGGTAACCAGAACGCTTGTGGGATAGTAGCGTGCCAAATCGGCGGTCTTTTCGGGACAGCCGAGTGTGGAAAACGGCCAAAGAGCCGAAGAAAACCAGGTATCCAGCACGTCGCTGTCCTGCGTGATCTTTTTGCTCCCGCACTTGGGGCAGGTGCAAACATCCTCTCGCGAAACGGTCATTTCTCCGCAATCGCCGCAGTAGAATGCCGGAATGCGATGTCCCCACCAAAGCTGACGGGAAATGCACCAATCGTGAACATTTTCCATCCAGTTGATATAGATTTTGCTGAACCGTTCCGGCTCAAATTTGACTTTTCCGTTTTTGACCACTTCCAAAGCCGGCTTTGCGAGCGGCTCCATTTTGACAAACCATTGGTCGGATGTGATCGGCTCCACGGTGGTGCGGCAGCGGTAGCAGGTGCCAACATTGTGGCTATGCGGCTCTACGCTGACGAGATACCCTTCGGCTTCCAGATCGGCAACCAGCGCCTTTCTTGCGGCGTAGCGATCCATTCCCTGATATTTGCCGCCGTAAGCATTGATTGTGGCGTCGTCATTCATCACTTTGATAATGGGCAGATTATGGCGCTGACCTACCAAAAAGTCGTTGGGGTCGTGTGCAGGAGTGATTTTCACGCAACCGGTCCCAAAGCCGATTTCCACATACTCGTCGGCAATGACCGGGATCTCGCGCCCGACCATTGGCAAAATCAGCGTTTTACCAATGAGGTATGCGTTCTTTTCATCATTTGGGTTGACGGCAACAGCGGTATCACCGAACATGGTTTCGGGACGGGTGGTGGCAACCTCAACGAACTTTCCTTCCTCTCCCTTGATGGGATAGCGAATATGCCAGAAGAAACCGGCTTGCTCGCTATATTCCACCTCGGCATCCGAAAGTGCGGTAATGCAGTGCGGGCACCAGTTGATGATGCGGTTGCCGCGATAAATCAGCCCTTTTTCATAGAGGTTGACAAACA
>CAMOHW010000149.1 GCA_946615525.1 uncultured Clostridia bacterium
CTCCCCTTCCGATTTTCTGTAAACAACGCTTTCATTATAATATGAATTGCCTGAATTGTCAAGCGATTGTCCCGCCTGCGGCCTCTTTATTTTAGACAATTTATATCTATTTTAGGGCAGACACATTTTGTCTATGATAGAATGAGAGCAGAAGGGCGGTAAAACGATATGACTTTGGGAGAAATCATACGCGAATTGCGACAAGACCGCGGATTGACGCAGGCAGAACTTGGAGCGGCGCTGAAAACAACACAACGAAAGATCTCTTATCTGGAAACCGACAAAAACGAACCGAGTATTGAAGATTTGAAACGTCTTTGCCTCTTTTTTGATGTATCGGCAGATTATTTTTTGGGATTGCCGACTCGACACAAAAAGCAAAATTGACGAAATCAGGCGAAAAAGAAAAAGCAAAAATTAGCCAAAAAAGCTTGACAAATGCCCAAAAGCATGATATAATAGGCAACGCGAACTGAACAAGGGGAGCAAAGTTCCAAGGTGAGAACGCCGGTGTGGCGGAACTGGCAGACGCCCGGGACTTAAAATCCCGTGATACGAAAGTATCGTACCGGTTCGATCCCGGTCACCGGCACCACCGAGGAAGACCACAATTTCATATCGCGGAGTAGAGCAGTTGGTAGCTCGTCGGGCTCATAACCCGGAGGTCGTGTGGTTCAAGTCCCACCTCCGCAACCAAAACAGAGAGGGCAGTCGTTGACTGCCCTCTCTGTTTTGGTTATAGAAGCGATTTTATTCACACGACCTCCGGGTTATGCCGACGAGCGTAGCTCGTTGGGGGACGAGCCCGACCGCCGCCGGTGGCGGGAGAAGGGAGGGCGAGGAGTCGCCGCGGTCGAAAAACGCAAGGAAGAGCGCGAAAGCGCCCGCCGCGATTTTCGGGCACCGCAAGCGGCGCCGAAGGCGATAACCCGGGTGTGGTTCAAGTCCCACCTCCGCAACCAAAAGCAAAAGGCACCATATGGTGCCTTTTGCTTTTGCCTGTAGAGATGTCGCCGTGAATCATATGCAATCGCCACGCCAAATAACATTTTTTTGCAAGCAGAAGAGGCGATTGCCGGACGGAGCAAAGGCGGTCGGGAACCCGCCGTCACGGCTTGCCGTGTTGCGAAGTTGTGGTTGTCAAGTCCCGCTCCCGCAACAGGGTAGAAGCATCTCCCCCTCTTCTTATTTCCTATTCTTTCCCTTCTTATAGTCCCGGCAAAGTTTCATCATTTGCGCGTAGGGATAGTTGTATTCCGAAAGTTGGTGATCACTGTAAAAGCGGACGAAGCCGTTTTTGCCGGAGATCATTTTGACAAACATTTTTTGCACGACGGCGCTGTAAAAGAATCCCTGCAACCAGTTGCCCTGGCGAATGGTCCTTGCAAACGGCTCGATCTGCTTGAGGAACGCGGGGCGAATCTTTTGAGGATCGTTCAAAATCACATCTGCCGCCGCCATACCGCTCACAAGAGCAAAATACAAGCCCTCTCCGGTGATGGGGTCAATAAAGCCGCCCGCGTCGCCGATCAGGATGGCGTTATCCGGTCCGCGATTTTGTTTGACCGGACTTCCAAACGGCATAAAGGCGCCCTTCAAGGTGCATTCTTTGGCATCTATTCCAAGCGCGGCGAGAAAATCTTTGAGCAGTTGTTCGTATGGAGTTCCTTTTTGATAAACGCCGCCTAAGCCAATGCAAATCTTGTCCCCCGAAGGAAAGACCCAGGTATATCCTTTGGGAACAATGCCAAAATAGATCCGCTCCACATCACAGCCCGGCAATTTTTCTTTTGGAACATGCGTTTCCACGCAAAAACCAAGTTTGGGCTTTTGATAGCCGAGCAACTCCCGCATATTGCTCAGCACTCCGTCCGCAACAATCAGGTGCCGGAAAACGACCGTGTCCCCGTTGGAAAGCGTCATTTTGTTGCCGGGCAGATCCAGCGACGCACAACAGGTATTCTCCAACAGATTGCCGCCCATGTTTTTGTATTGCGTTGCCATAAAGTTGTCAAAATCAAAACGCATGACCTTGCGGAACGGTTTGGCAACGGTGGAGCGCGTCAGCATGGTTTGCCCGTGGTAGAGTTCGACGGTATCGGTCACATTGCAAAAAATGCCTTTGGGAAGGGTTTCCACTTCCAGATCCAAGAGTTTTGCCAACATCTTCACCGTCTTTTCGGTCATCATACCGGCGCAGGTCTTTTCCCGCGGGAAAACCTTTTTTTCCAGGACGAGATTGGATACACCGCCCTTTTGCAGACGGATCGCCGAAGCGATCCCGGCAGGGCCGCCGCCAATGATTACGGTATCTACCACTTGTTCCATTTTGATTCCTCCGGCTGTTCGCATTTCCCCAATATGCAGGGTTTTGGATTGCTCTTTTCTTTATTGTATCAGTTCTTTTGCGTTTTTGCAAGAAAAAAAGCATTTTTTTCTTTTTGATTTTCCTCGAACAACTTGAAAAAAGAACAAAACTGTGATACACTAAGTAAAGATGTCTGCTCGATATCTTACAAGACGAAAGAAGGAATCCGAATGAAAACGCTTAACACCATTCAAAAGTTTGCAAAAGTTGGAAAAATCCTTTGCAAAATTATCTTTATCTTCTCTTTGATCGGCGGGATCGGTTCTGCCATCGGCATCTTCTCGCTCGCAGTCCTTCCGGAAGGATTGCAGATCGGAGATACCACCATTCGCGGCTTGATCGAGGAATCTGCCGAGGTCAGTCTGGGCACCTGCTACGCCTCTATGGCGACCGGCTTGATCCTTTGCGCCGGCGAAGCGGTGCTTTGCAAGATCGCCGAAAAATATTTTGTCAATGAACTTGCGGCGGGAACGCCCTTTACCTTTGCAGGAGCAAAAGAGATGCTGCGGTTGGGCATTTGCACCATTGCCATTCCGCTTGGCACCCAACTGGTCGCCGCTATCGTTTACGGAATCTTCAAACTGGCAATGAAGGATGTCGCGGCGCCGGATTCGAGCGCTTTCGGTTCCGGTTCGGTCGGTTTGGGCATTATGTTCCTGGTCACCAGCTTGCTTTGCCGCCACGGAGCCGAACTTTCCGAAAAAGAGCAAAGCCAGGCACCCAAAATTGACTTTTTTGATACCAACTCAACCAATCAATCCAACTGATACCCGGAAAGGAATCCGAACATGAGCATTCGATTTGCAAAACTGACCAAAGAAGCGCGCGCCGAACTGGATGCGAAATACCAGAACCTCAAAGCGCAAACCGACGCATTTGCGCCGCAACCAACCCCCACCGGAGCCGTTTACTACTTCTCCTCCCTGCGCG